>NZ_FR898780.1:0-14613 GCF_000437715.1 Catenibacterium sp. CAG:290 | reverse complement strand
GTTTTGATTGATTTTTGTTTCACACTTTACCTCTAAACAATAAGATGTCTGTGCATCAAATGTTTCTCCCTTTCTTAAAATAGTGCTTGGATTCTTTTCAATATGAATAGCGTCTGGTAAGTTCTGTGTTTCAATACATACTGCATCTCTCGCATTATAAGGTTCACCATTCTTACCAATACGTCCATCTAGATAGTTTGCTGTATAGATCTGTGCTCCTGGTAAAGTAGTGGATACTGTTAATCTTCTACCACTTTCTTCATCTTCTAATACAACCTGGTTCTTATCTGTAGTAAAGAAGAAATGATGGTCAAAACCATTACCAAGTTTTAATTGTGGATGATCTACTTCTACACGTTCACCAATCTTTGCAGGTATTCTAAAGTCAAATGGAGTACCTTCTACAGCTTCCTTTTCACCTGTAGCAAGACCATCTGCATCTACATGTTCATAATAATCAGCATCAATCTTTAAAGTGTGATTATAGATATTATGTTTATGTCCTGATAAGTTGAAATATGAATGGTTAGTAATATTAATTAAAGTATCCTTATCACTCGTAGCATGATAAGAAATAGTCAATGTAGTACCTTCTAAATGATAAGTAGCACTAAAATCCATATTACCTGGATAACCTTCTTCTCCATCCTTTGCATGATAAGTAAACTTAATAGTATAGTCATCTAAGATTTCATAATCAAAGATCTGATAACTAAATCCTTTAATACCACCATGTAAGCTATTAGGACCATTATTAATAGGTAAATGATATGTTTCACCATTTAATCCAAATGTTCCTTTTCCTATTCTATTCGCAACTCTACCTACTAATGCACCTAGATAACCATCTAGAGTCTGATATTGATTAAAGTCATCATAACCTAATACAACATCACCTTTTACTCCATTCTTATCTTCAACAATCATCTTAATAATAGTACAACCAAATGTTGAGACAACAACTTCCATCTCATTGTTCTTTAATGATAAATTTTCAATATTTCCAATTTTTTCTATTACTTCTATCACATTTATTCACCTCATCTTCGGAAACATAGATAATTCATACCTATTACTTAATATATTTTATCATGTTATGAATAATTATGTATACGCTTTCTAGAAAAAGTGAAGAATTAATAGACTTTTCTGTGAGTTGTAAAGACCGTATGTCTTTTACGCAGGAAAATATGTCTCATATGCACAAAATATAGACTATTTAATAATAATATATTATTTAAGTAGTAGAAGAGGATGGAATACTCTAAATTTAAAGATGTGACATAATAGAAAAATGGTTTAATACAATCGAGGTGAATAATATGATGAACTTTCTTCTAGCTTTGTATAGCAGTTTATTAATCAAAATCCTGCCATTATTAGTTGTATCGCTGTTACTTACATTCCTATTAGTTAAAGCTAAAATGCCAAAGTTTTTCTACCTTCTCATAGTTGTAGAAGTAATCGCAATATCTGTACTGCACTATAGCACTGTTGTCACATCAATAAGCTTATATATGGAAGAGAGAGTCTGGATTATACTCTTTAATATGGCTATCCTTGTTGGTATATATTTAATGATTCCTACTCTTTCAATCATCCTCTATAGAGTATTAAGAAAAAGAGGATATTAATGTGGACCCCATATTAAGGACATTAAATAAAAAAGTACTTAATTAGAAATGAAAATATCCTCTAGGTGTAATAAACCAGGAGGATATTTTTACGTACTATGTTTTTAATGCACTTTTTCCAATTCACTACTTGTTTTAGATCCAGTTTGATATAATATCTTTGTTATCGTCCTCCTTGAAAGGGGGTGATGCAGTTTGTTTTTTGAGTTTATCATAACCGTCATGGCGGGTGTTCTCACATACTACATCTGCAAATGGTTAGACGAATTTTTCAAACGATAACTAGCCTAGTGTTAACCCACTCTAAAAGTTAGAAAAGGTAAGGATTGGCAGATCCTTACCTTTTCGTTTGATGCAATTTGTTTTTTGAATTCAATTGAAGTTTAACACTTAACCACTTCATAGTCAAGTCGTCATGATATAAAAAATACAGTCATTACGGTATAAAAAATACAGAAATTAGAAATAAAGATATCCTCTAGGTGTAATAACCAGGAGGATATTTTTACGTACTATGTTTTTAATGCACTTTTTCCAATTCACTACTTGTTTTAGATCCAGTTTGATATAATATCTTTGTTATCGTCCTCCTTGAAAGGGGGTGATATATTTTGGCTTTCGAGTTTTTCATTACCGTCATGGCAGGTGTTCTTACTTATTACATCTGCAAATGGTTAGACGAATTCTTTAAACGATAACTAGCCTAGTGCTAAACCACTTTAAAAGTTAGAAAAGGTAAGGATCTGACCATCCTTACCTTTTCGTTTGATATATTTTGGTTTCCGAATTCAAATGTAGTTTAACACTTAACCATTGCATAGTCAAGTCGTTACTGCATAGAAACCACAGGAGCAATTGAGTTATTCTACTTCTTTTTCACATGCTTATAGATAATATCTTGTATCTATTCTACAGAAAAGAGTTCATGTTAAGCTATGATATTAAGCTAAGCGACTAAATGCTAAAACACTACCAATTTAACTAATAAGATTTTATAATTAGATAATACGCTTAGTGCTAAAATACTATAAAAGTTAGAAAAGGTAAGGATCTGCCAATCCTTACCTTTTCGTTTGATGCATTTTGATTTTCGACTTCAAATGAAGTTTAACACTTAACCTCAATATAATCAAGTCGTCACATATAGAAACTAGCGCAGTCGTCACATATAGAAACTAGCGCAGTTTATTTATTTCACTTCATATATTTGGTCTAAAAAAGGACTCGTGATGAGTCCTCTACATTAACAATCATACTGAGTGAATACGTCACTAACTGGTAAATCGTTTTCGATGTTTTCAATTGTATGTGCAAGTAATCCTGCAACAGATACAGAAACAAGTTTATCAAATTTCTTTTCTTGTGGAATTTCGATAGTGTTAGTAATAACAACTTCTTTTGCCGCACAAGTAGATAATCTTTCAATAGCAGGTCCAGAAAGTACACCATGAGTACATGCAATATATACATCCTTAGCACCTTTCTGTTTTAACATATCAACACCAGCTGTAATAGTACCAGCTGTATCGATCATATCGTCAATTAAGATACAGTTCTTACCTTCAACATTACCGATGATACCCATAACTTCAGCAACGTTTGGTTTAGGTCTTCTCTTATCGATGATAGCGATAGGGCAGTCAAATGCTTCAGACATCTTACGAGCTCTAGTAGCTCCTCCGTGGTCAGGAGATACAACACATAAATCCTGAACCTTCTTTTTACGGAAGTATTTGATTAATAGTGGTAAAGCCTGCATTTCATCTACTGGAATATCAAAGAATCCCTGGATCTGAGCTGCATGTAAGTCAACAGTTACAACACGGTTAACACCAGCTGTAGTTAATAAGTCTGCAACTAACTTAGAAGTGATTGGCTGTCTAGGTTTAGCTTTACGATCCTGTCTAGCATATCCGAAATATGGAATAACTGCAGTAATTTCACGAGCAGAAGCACGTTTTAAAGCATCAGTTAATACTAAGATTTCCATTAAGTTTTCAGTTACTGGATTAGAAGTAGACTGAACAATGAATACGTCCTTACCACGAACAGATTCACCGATTTCACATAAGATTTCACCATCTGCGAAGTGATGAACTTTGCAGTCTCCAACCTTAGTACCTAAAATGCTTGCGATATCCTGAGCTAATTTCTTGCTTGAAGATAAAGAAAATACTGTAATTTTGTTTTTCATATGTGTCCCCTTTTTTTATTTCTTGTTTCTTTCGTTATAAATCTTCATACGTTTTTCTTCTAAAACTTTTGCATAACCAGGTTTGTTCACCTGTCTAGCACGTGCGATAGACATTGCGCCATCTTCTACAGTTTCTGTTACAGTAGATCCAGCTGCAACAAATGCGCCTTCACCAACAGTCACTGGTGCAACGAGATTTGAATTACATCCAATAAATGCATTGTTTCCAATAACAGTCATTGACTTATTCTTACCGTCATAATTGCTTGTGATAGTACCACAACCAATATTAACGCCATCGCCTACTTTAGCATCACCGATATAAGTAAGATGAGCAGACTTGCTTCCCTTACCAAAATCAGCTTTCTTCATTTCCACAAAGTTACCAATGTGTACATTCTCTCTAATATGACAATTAGTTCTTAGTCTTGCATAAGGACCAATATCAGTACCGCTTTCTACAACAGAATCGCTTAATACTGAGAACTTGATTTCCACATTATCCTTAATATCTACATCTGTAAATTCACAATAAGGACCAATATGACAGTGTGCCCCTATAGTAGTATGTCCCTTGATAATACAACCTGGTTCAATGATTGTATCTTTACCAATCACAACATCAGTACCAATATATGTGTTATCAGTATCTACAATAGTTACGCCATTTAATAACCAGTTCTTATTTACTCTCTTCTGAAGTAACTTAGTTGCTTCAGCAAGCTGAACACGGTCATTAATGCCACCTACTTCACTGAAATCCTGAATCTTATAGCCATCAACCTTCTTGCCTTCTTCATTCATGATTCCAATTAAATCTGTAATATAATACTCACCCTGAGCATTGTTGTTTGTTACTTTCTTTAAAGCTTCAAACATTGATTTGTTATCAAAACAATATTCACCTACATTCATCTCAGTGATATCCATCTGAGATTCCTGTAAGTCTTTGAATTCTACAATTCCTGTTACCTGGTCATCTTCCTTAATAATACGACCAAATGGAAGTGACAAGTCACAATCACATGTCATTACAGTACCACTATTCTTACCATTCATATGATAATCAATAAGTCCCTGTAATGTTTCCGCAGTAATTAAAGGTGCATCTCCATTTAATACAAGAGTCATACCTTCTTTATCTCCTAGAACACTTTCTGCCATCATGACAGCATGTCCAGAGCCTTTCTGCTCTTCCTGTAAGACAGTAGTGACGTCGTTATCTAACAAAGCCTTGACCTGGTCAGCCCCATGTCCAACAACAACGACTGTTTCTGCGATATCTAACTTCTTTAATTCATCCACCACATAATTGATCATTGGTTTATATAAAACTTCATGAACAACCTTAGGTGCATCTGATTTCATACGAGTACCTTTACCCGCTGCTAAGACAACTGCATAAACTTTCATCGACATATCTCCTTTTTTTCCCCTACATTCTAGCAAAATTCAATTCAAAATAAAAGAGAAAAGGCGTAAGTTATCCCTTTTTCCTTTTCTCTGGATAGTAAATCTGTGTTTTTACTGCAAAACTATATTTCTTTTTAAAATATGGAAGCACTTTATCTATTAATTCAGGATCTTGAGTCATACCAAAAACAGATGAACCACTACCTGACATAAGAGCACCATCAAAACCAAAGTTCATCATATCATCCTTAATAGACTGGATATCCTGTACCATCTTAATAGAAGGAGCTTCTAAAGTATTACCTAAACAATCTACAACACCCTGATAATCATTCTTTTCAATTGCATGCTTCATTAAATCAATATCTGGGTGAACAGCTGTTTCTATATCTAAATCATCAAAACATTTCTTTGTAGAAACACCCTTCTTAGGTTTTACAATCAATAAATGACAATTAAAACGTGAACGATCAATAAAATGTAGATTTTCACCAATACCACCTACAACCGCAATACGATTCCATATACAAAATGGAATATCTGCACCAATCTCTTTACCCATCTCACACATATCCTGATAAGACATACGTAAATGGAATAAACTGTTCATTGCACGGAAGATAGCTGCACCATCGGCACTTCCTCCACCCATTCCAGCTTGAGAAGGAATATGCTTATAACAGTGGATTCTTACACCACTTTGGATATCAAACTTCTTGATTAATGCATCGGCCACCTTATACATGATGTTACGTTCATCAGTAGGTACACGGTATGTGTTTGTAGTAATTTCTATACCTTTTTCAATAGGATCGATAAGAATCAAATCATGAAGAACAATAGGGGCCATAATCATATTTAATTCATGATATCCATCTTCTCTTTCACTTACTACATCTAATGCAAGGTTTATTTTCGCATAAGCACGAATCTTCATAGTGTATGACTCCTTTCTAGTATTTTTATATAGTCATCAATGTTTAATTCCTCAGCACGTTTATTGGCAGGAATACCACATGATTCTAATAATTCTTTTGTTTGATCATGATATAAAGGCTTTAAGTTATTATAGAGTGTTTTTCTTTTTGCAGTATAACTTGCTTCAATCAGATCAATCAATTCCTGTGATATAACACGTTCTTTATGAATAGAAATAACAGCACTATCTACATGAGGTGCTGGCATGAATACATGTCTAGGCACATTCAATTCATATTGAACATCTCCTACATAATCAATCATCATCTTTAAAGGACTCTTTTCTTCAGAACAGAGTTTTAGTGCGACTTCTTTTTGTACCATAGCGACTAAACGATTAATAGGTGTAGAAGAAGACACAATCTTTGTGATGATTTTAGAAGTAATATAATAAGGAAGATTTGTGACAACACAGATATCCTTATAATCCTTTAGTTTATTACAGGCTTCTTCTAAATCAGCTTTCATAAAGTCCTGGAAGATGATTTCTACATTATCATGTCCTTCTAAAGAAAATGATAATACTTCTTTTAAACGTTCATCTATTTCAAAGCATAATACTTTACCAGCTTTATTAGAGAGCTGTTCTGTAAGAGCGCCTATACCAGGTCCTATTTCAATAACTGCTGTCTCCTTATCCAGCGAAGCATGATCTGCGATACTTTGAATAATACCTGGATCTACTAAGAAGTTTTGTCCATATTTCTTAGAAGGCTTTAAGTTAAATGTATTTAATATAAATTCTGTATTTGATTTTTTTGCGATATTTTCCATATCATTTATTATATAGGATATGTAAAGAAAAGACCATTGAGTTCCCTGAAAAATTCTTTTATAATGGTCAAAAAGGTGATGTATATGGATAGAAAAACAAAAATAATAGAAATAATAAGTAGTAGTGATAAACCTGTTTCAGCAAGTAAAATCGCGAAAGAATTAGGTGTTTCTAGACAGATTATTGTAGGAGATGTGGCATTACTAAGAGCATCGGGAGAAGATATTACTGCAACACCTAGAGGATATATATTAGATACTAATAGGAGTAATCTTTATACGATTGCAGTAAAGCATAATAATGATCAATTAGAAGAAGAATTAAATACTATTGTAGATTTAGGTGGTAAGGTTGAAGATGTGATAGTAGAACATCCTCTTTATGGAGAAATCAAAGGAAATCTACATATATATTCACGTTATGATGTCTCTAAGTTTATGTCTGCAGTTAAGGATAATGATATTGCGCCTCTTTCTCTATTAACAGATGGCGTTCACTTGCATACAATTACAGCACCTGATGAAGAAACATTAGAACGTATTAAAGAAGCACTGGATGAAAAGAATATATTATTAAAACAATAGGTTTTTAATTTCATCTTTAAAGAAATAGATGAATAATAATATGTTTCCAATAAATGGTAAAACTAACTTAAAACATAATATTGTAGGTAGTGAAGAAATTGAATATACATAAAAAAGAGTCAGCAGATAATGTCTACTGACTCTTTAATGCTTTAAGTACTTCTTCTTTTGTAATACCCATCATATTCAGTCTCTTAAATAATGCTTTCGCATTACCATAACCTAAATGAAAGGCATCATAGACCTGTAGTCTTCTCTTCTTATTTCCTAATACATCTAGATCAATAAATTCATCCCATGAAATAGATTCTTTAGCATCACTAAATGTAACTGCATTCTCTAATGCTTCAATAATTGCATCATGTCTTGCTTCCGCAATACCAAGCTTCTTCACACCCTTGGCATCTTTTTTTGCGACAAAGGCATGCTTTGCATTAGGAACAGCCTGAATAACTTTATTTCTAATCTGTGTACCAGGATAATCAGGATCTGTTAAGACAATGACACCACGTGTCTTGGCAGCAGTTTTAATGAGAGATAGAATATCTTCGTTGATTCCTGATCCAGATGTTTCAATTGTATCTACATCAAATAACTGTTTAAGTGTTGCTGTATCTGTTTTACCTTCTACTACAACAACTTCTTTAATCTTTCTCACAATAGTCTCCTAACTCAGTAAGTCAATCATACGTTCTATTGTACGTTTGACATCTCCCTGATCATAATAATAATCGAAATCTTTCTCAACCATTACAGTGAGTATAAGGCAGCATGTATCATAATCAGCCTGTGAAAGGGTTATACCCTTCACAGGTTTCTTTTTATACTTGTAGTCGCCTAATTCTTGTAATACACGTCTATATATTACAGGGTTATTCTTACAGGCTAATTTCTTTAATACAGAAATCTTATTATAATTCAGTTTTGATCTTATAAAGCCTAGAATAGCCCTACCTCGCGAGGGCGGGGTGGAATGTCCATCTTCCATATCTTCCTCCACTATTTAGATGATTCCATGTTTTTAAATGCTGTTGATAACATCAATTTAATACGGTTAAGCTGGTTTGTTTCACTAGCCCCTGGATCGTAATCAATCGCAACGATGTTAGACTGTGGATATTTTCTTCTTAATGCCTTAATGACACCCTTACCTGTTACATGGTTAGGTAAGCAGGCAAATGGCTGCATACATACAATATTTGGTGCACCTTCATCAATGAGTTCAATCATTTCACCAGTTAAGAACCATCCTTCACCTGTCTGGTTACCAATAGAAACAACTTCACTTGCTTTTTTCGCAATTTGATCAATAGGATGTGGTGCATCAAAACGATTTGATGCTTCTAATGCCTTAATCATATCTTTTCTTAAGAAGTCTACGAGTTTAATTGCTACATTACATAACTTAGCTGATTTCCAGCTTGCATCATAATGTTCATGTTCATACTGAGTATTGTAGAAACAATACTGGAAGAAGTCAATTAAATCTGGCATAACTGCTTCTGCGCCTTCTTCTTCAATAATCTTTACAATCTCATTATTGGCAGTAGGGTGGAATTTTACAAGGATTTCTCCTACAAGACCTACTCTAGGTTTCTTAATATCTAGAAGTGGTAATTCATCAAATTCCTTTACAATCTGATAAACGTTCTTCTTGAATTCCTTCATAGAACCATTTTCAACGTTTTCTTTACACTTTTCTACCCATGATTCATATAATTCATTAGCTGAACCTTTGACCTTTTCATACGGTCTTACACGATATAAGACTCTCATGAATAAGTCACCATACATAGCCCCAATAATAACCTTCTTAGCCACCTTATAAGTGATCTTAAAGCCTGGGTTAGATTCTAATCCCTGTAAGTTTGCTGAAATAACAGGTACATAATCCATATGTGCATCCTTTAATGCTTTTCTAATAAACGCAATATAGTTAGTTGCACGACATCCTCCACCTGTCTGTGAGATGATCAATGCCACCTTATGAGGATCATACTTACCTGAATTCAAGGCATTCATCATCTGACCTGTTACTAAGATACTTGGATAACATGCATCATTATTAACATACTTTAATCCCTGGTCTACAGCTTCTTTATCTACTGAAGGTAATACGACAAAGTTATAACCTTCTGAATTCATTGCAGTTTCTACAAACTGGAAATGAATAGGAGACATCTGAGGACATAAAATAGTCCATCTATCGTCCTTCATTTCTTCTGTGAATGATACTTTTTCAGATTCATATTTATTTTCTAAGTGTACAGTATTGTCTTTCTTCTTTACTGTTGCTTTAAGTGATCTAATACGGATTCTGATTGGTCCTAAGTTAGAGGCTTCATCAATCTTAATAAGTGTATAAATCTTACCTCTTGCCTGTAATAATTCAGCCACCTGGTCACTTGTAACTGCATCTAATCCACATCCAAATGATGTTAATTGGATAAGTTCAAGATCTGGCTGAGTTGTTACGAACTCTGCAGCACGATAGAGTCTAGAATGATATGTCCACTGGTCTACTACACGTAAGTCTAAGTTTTCTTTATTTAAATTACATACAGAATCTTCTGTTAATACGCAGAAACCTTCACTTGTAATTAAGCTAGCAATACCATGGTTGATTTCTGGATCCACATGATAAGGACGTCCTGCAAGGACAATACCCTTCTTATGGTTTTTATGCATCCATTCCAATGCTTCCTGACCCTTTACTTCAATATCTTTTCTTGCACGTGCTAATTCCTGATAAGCCTTATCAATCGCATTATGCATTTCCTTATCTGAAATATCATATTCAGCTAAAGATTCCTTCATTACCTTAAATAATGTCTTAGGGTTATTTAAAGATAAGAATGGGTTCTTATATTTCACGTGTTTTTCTTCTAAGCTGTCTACATTGTTTCTAATAACTTCTGGATAAGAAGCAACAACTGGACAGTTATAGTTATTACCTGCATCTTCATATTCTTTTCTTTCATATGCTACTGATGGATAGAAGATAAAAGGAATACCTCTTTCAATTAGGTTTTCAATATGTCCATGAGAAATCTTTGCTGGATAGCAGGCATTTTCTGATGGAATAGATTCAATACCCTTTTCATAGATTTTCTTAGAAGATCTTGCTGATAAGACGACTCTAAAGCCTAACTGAGTAAAGAATGTATGCCAGAATGGATAGTTCTCATACATATTAAGTACTCTAGGAATACCCACTTCTCCTCTTCTTGCATCATCTTTAGAAAGTGATTTATAACCAAAGATACGACCATATTTATAATCATAGAGGTTAGGTAACTTCTTAGATGTCATTGGAAGGTTAGCCCCTCTTTCACATCTATTACCTGAAATATATTCTCTACCATCATTAAATGATGTAATAGTTAACATACAGTTATTTGTACACTTACCACAGTTTCTAATCTTTGTATCATAGTCAAGTGCTTCTATTTCTTCTAATGAAAGAATAGTAGAAGGTTCATTGTCATCATTTTCAATCGCAATACGAGCCATACCATAAGCACCCATTAATCCTGCGATATCAGGTCTTACTACTTCAATACCTGTTTCTTTTTCAAATGCACGTAGTACAGCTTCGTTATAGAAAGTACCTCCCTGTACAACAACATGCTTACCAATATCTTCTTTACTTCTTAATTTAATAACTTTATATAACGCATTCTTGATAACTGAATAAGATAAACCAGCACTGATATCTTCTACAGAAGCACCTTCTTTTTGTGCCTGTTTTACCTTTGAGTTCATGAATACTGTACATCTAGAACCTAAATCAATAGGGTGTTTAGACTTTAATGCAAGTTCTGCGAATTCTTCAATCTTATAGCCTAATGATTTTGCGAATGTTTCTAAGAATGAACCACATCCTGCAGAACATGCTTCATTTAATGAAATGTTCTGAATGACGTTATCTCTAATAGTAATAGCCTTCATATCCTGACCACCAATATCAAGAATGAAGTCTACATCAGGTTCATAGGCTTTTGCGGCAGTATAATGGGCAATTGTTTCTACTTCACCAATATCTACCTTTAAAGCAGCTTTAATAAGGGCTTCACCATAACCAGTAACACCTGCTTTCGCAATATAACATCCTTCTGGAAGCATCTGATAGATTTCCTTCATCAGACTCATGATCAACTGTAATGGATTCCCTTCATTAGAACTATAGAAAGAGTATAAAATAGCACCCTGATCATCAGTCATGATGATCTTAGATGTTGTAGAACCAACATCGATACCTAAGAATACTTTACCTTTATATTTCTTAAGTGTTCTTTTCTTAGTGATATGAGTAAAGTGTCTTTCTCTGAATTCTTTTAATTCTGCTTCATCATTAAATAATGGTTCTAAGACATTTGTAAGTTCTGTAGGGGAGTCTGAAAGACCTTCTAAGTCTTCAATAATCTTAGAGATGTTTAATGGGCTTTCTACCTTTTCTTTCGCATTTAGACATGCACCCATAGCAACAAATAGCTGTGAGTTCTGTGGGAAGATGATTTCATCTTCAGTTAAACCTAATGTTTCAATAAAACGTTCTCTTAACTGATCCATGAAATAAAGTGGACCACCTAAGAATGCAACATTCCCTCTAATAGGTTTACCACAGGCAAGACCAGAAATAGTCTGATTGACGACTGCCTGGAAAATAGATACCGCAATATCTTCTTTAGATACACCTTCATTAATTAAAGGCTGAATATCTGTTTTCGCAAAGACACCACAACGTGATGCGATAGGATAGATTGTCTTATAGTTTTTCGCATATTCATTTAAACCAGCAGCATCAGTCTTTAACAAAGTAGCCATCTGGTCAATAAATGCCCCAGTACCTCCTGCACAAGTACCGTTCATACGCTGTTCAAGCTGTCCTTCAAAATAAGTGATCTTGGCATCTTCTCCACCAAGTTCTATAACAACATCAGTTTGTGGAATATATGTTTCTACTGTCTTTGTACACGCAATAACTTCCTGTATAAAAGAAATACCAAGCTTATCTGCAAGAGATAAACCTCCTGAACCAGTCATAACAGGATATAAATCAATATCACCCATCTGGTTCTTTACTTCAATTAATAACTCATAGATTGTTTTTCTAACATCTGAAAAATGTCTTGTGTACTTAGAAAATAAGCATTTATCATTCTCATCTGTCAAATAGAGTTTTACAGTCGTAGATCCTACATCAATTCCTAAATAATATTTCATATTTCCACATCCTTCTCTCTTTTTGTGTATTATATCGAACCTATATTAAACGAATTTTAAGAAATAATCTAGTTTTTTGCATAATAAAATTATAAAATATAACGATAAATACACAAAATTTAACTATTTGTAAGGAAAAGTACGGCGCTTGTCTAACAAAGTCAAAAAGAGGAAGGAAAGATGAAAATATCATCCTATCTCGTCCTCTTTTGTATGATCTACTATTCAATTATATAAATAATTCACACTCTTTTCTAATTAAACAAACCTTTGCGATTGCTGTTTCTATGACTGCCATCTTCTCTTGATCTAGACTTCTTGCTTGTTTTGGACAAATAACCACACAACGCATACATGAAATACATTTATCCTTGTCTGTCACTTGTGGGTTTTCTTTACTAATTGCACCTGTAGGACATTTTACTACGCATAAGCCACACTTTGTACATAAGGTATTTGCTTGAGGAATCGTTCCTCCACCTGCTTTCTTATAAGGTCTATGACCTGGAATATTCGGTTTAGTATTAATCTTATTAGGTGCTTTTTCTAGAATCTGATCACCAAATTCCTCTAATTGATGACAATCATTCTCATCCGGTCTTCCTGTCGCAAATTGATGGAAAATAGAATGTTCAGCAATGGCTGATATAGCCCCAATGACATCAAATCCAGCCTTATGTGCATAATCTTCCATTTGAACAAGTGTATCTTCATACGCCCTATTTCCGTATACCGCAACAATGACACATTTACAGTTATGTGCATTGATTTTCGCAAGTCTATCTAATGCAACTTGTGGCGCTAATCCTGCGTAAGTTGGCATAGCAATTACCGCAATATCATTTTCTGTCAATGATATATCTTGATAATTCTTATCTACAACTGAAAGATCTATGTCTTCTACATAACCCCAATTCTTTGTGATTGATTTTGATACCTTTTCAGTTCCACCTGTTGGACTGAATATAATTCTATACTTATTCATCATATTTTTTACCCAACTGCTTCCTTAATTTCCCTTTCATGATTTACCGCAAATTCACTTAGTTTGTAGGAACGGATTCTCTTATTAACTAATATTGGAATCACAAATCCATTCTTCACTAAACCAGCCAATCTATTAATAACTGTCTTATTTGTGACTGATAATTGTTTACTCACTTCTATCGGAGTAAACTCCCCTCGATAACTTGAAATCAACAATACTAATAATTCTTTTTCTCTCTCTTTTAAGAAAGATAAACTTCCTGCAATATCTTCCTCTTCAGAAGATAATTGTAGATCACACACTTTTCTAGAATACAACTTTACCATTCGCAGAAAGTAATTAATCCAAATTTCAGGATGTGGTGGATTCTCTCTTCCAGAATAATACAATGCAGGCAACCCCATTTGAATAGAGTCATAATATTCATCTACATCATATGCAAAATACTCTTCTAATGAACCAACCCCATTAAATCCATATCCATTTAAATCCATAATATATCCAGATAATAATCTTGCAGTTCTTCCATTACCATCCTCAAATGGATGAACAGTTACCAATTGATAATGTACAACCGCTGCAACAATCAATGGATGATCATCAGTAGTATTGACATACTCTATCAACTCATCCAGTAATCCTGGAACATCGCTATATTCTGGTGGAATATAATCCGGATTTCCTGTCTTAGAATCATATACTGCAAATAATACTCCTGGTGGCATAGGTCCTCTAAGGCCTATTTTTTCTTTAGAAGCACCTTTCTCAACTAATTTCTGAACATCTAAAATTAGATAATATGAAATGACCTCCTAGTTGTC
>NZ_FR898779.1:0-7764 GCF_000437715.1 Catenibacterium sp. CAG:290 | reverse complement strand
TTGACAACGGTCATTTCATAACAGTTTTTTTATTTAACTGCACTATGGTTGTAGCTTTATTTTTATTTTCAATAAACAAATATCCATTAAAAGCAAATGAAAATCCCAATAAAAGTATAATGATTAGATTCTTCGTTTTAGTTTTCATATATACTTTCTCCTGTTTTATAAATCTTTATTTGCATTTATTATAATAATATTGCATGTATTACATTTGTATGCATCAATTTTGTCACCTTTGTAGTAGCTAAAATCTCCTAACTTGATATCATCCTCCCCAATATGCCATTTATTCGTCATAAATGGTAGTTTTTCAGGATTTGGTGACCATGTAAGAGCCTCACCCCTTGTTTTCATATAACCATGAATTAACTTACCCGAACAATAAGGACATCTATTGATTATCATTTTGTTTCCTCCTATTCATATTTAGTCTCAATATAAGGTTATGTTTGAATTTCACTTTTTAACACCATTCTTGTAATTCAAAACCGTTTGCACTACTCCATTATTTAAACTCATTATTATATTTATTTATAGGTAATTTCTTTTCTGATTATATTTGCTGTCGAAGTAATTTCTATAATTAAATTTTACATTAATATCTATAAAATTTCAATTTTACATGATTTAAATACATTTTTTTTGAATAAAATACACTGCTAAATATCAGGCTCCATTGGCTAATTCATAATTCTAAAAAGAAGTAAAGTGAACTTTTCAAAAAACATTGAATATTTCACTATATTTTTAATAAATATGACTTTCTTCAATCTTTTATTTACCAAAAATGTGACTTTCTTCAATCTTTTTTTAACCTAAAATGGTACTTTCTTCAAACTTTCAGTAATTATATTATATATATTTATATGTAAAAAAGGGGATAGCATCGCTATCTCCTCATGACTATTCTTCATCAAATAAAACTAAATCATCAAATGTCTGTCTTCTTACTACGACTCTTGATTCACCTTCATAAGTGAATACTACAGCTGGTTTAGGTAACTGGTTGTAATTAGAAGACATAGAGTAGTTATATGCACCTGTAGAGAATACTGCAAAAATATCTCCTGGCATAATATTAGCTGTAACCGGTAGATCCTTAGTAATCATATCAGCACTTTCACAGATCTTACCTACAACTGTTACAGTCTTAGTCTTTGTTTCTCCTGCTTTATTTGCAACAATACCATCATATTTTGCATCATATAAAGGTGTACGGATATTATCAGACATACCACCATCAATAGAAACATAAGTACGTACATCAGGGATTTCTTTAATACATCCTACTGTATAAAGAGTAATACCTGCATTACCTACAACATAACGTCCTGGTTCAATCATAACAGCTGGACGTTCCCATCCATGACTATCATATTCATTATAAATAACTTTCATGATTTCTGATGTAATAGATTCAAAATCAAGTGGTTCATCCTGTTTAGTATAAGCAATACCATAACCACCACCGGCATTGATCTTACTTGTTACAACACCAAATGTATTATAGATTTCATTCACAAACTTCATGAACTGAAGCATTGCATTCACATAAGCGAATAAATCAAATACCTGAGAACCGATATGACAATGAATTCCTTCATATTCGATATTATCAGACTCTAAGATTTTCTGAATAGCTTTTAAATAGATACCATAATGAGAACTAAAGCCAAACTTAGTATCCTTATGACCAGTCATAATATAGTTATGACCACCAGCTTTAATACCAGGGACAATTCTTAAAGTTGCCTTTACTTTCTTACCTAGTTTACCTGCAATCTTTTCACAGTTTTCAATTTCATAGAAATTATCTACTACGAAATGAGTCACATCATGACTTAATGCATATTCAATTTCTGAAGGAAGCTTATTGTTCCCATGGAAGTAGATCTTATCTGGATCAAATCCAGCACGTAATGCGATACTGATTTCTCCTGCAGATACGCAGTCAATTCCAATACCATATTCATTTGCAAGCTTATAGATTGCAAGACAGCTAAAAGACTTAGAGGCAAATAATGGAAGCGCCTTTTCATACTTATCCATGAACTTTGTCTTTAATTCATTCATCTGATGTCTAATATGACCTTCACTCATAACATAAAGTGGTGTGCCATACTGCTTTGCGAGATCAGATGCTTTAATACCATCTATATATAAATCATTACCTTTTATATCAGCAAACTGTGTCTGTAATACCATACCATTCCCCTTAATATAATGTTTTTAAATCAAACAAACCTTTGTCTTTATTCATTAATGCCTTTAATGCAGCAACAGCACCATTCGCAAATACTTCTTTAGAAAGAGCTGTATGCTTTACTTCTACGATTTCATCCTGTCCTGCAAACATTACTGTATGTTCACCAAAGATTGTCCCACCTCTTATAGATGAAATACCTACTTCATTTCTTTCTCTCTTACGATGAATAGAATGACGATCATAAGTAGGTTCTAATGAATCATCTAAAGCATTATTAATACCATCATATAACATCACTGCAGTACCTGATGGTGAATCAATTTTCTGATTATGATGTTTTTCCATAATTTCAATATCAAAATGATGTTCAAAGAATTCTTTCGCAAATTCACTTACCATCTTATTCATCATAGCCACACCATAAGAAGTGTTATAAGACTGGAAGAGGGCAATCTCATGAGAGGCTTCTTCAATCTTCTTTAAGTCTTCGGCACTAAAGCCAGTAGTAGCAAATACAACTTTACACTTATTCTTTAATGCATAAGATAGAATACTATCTAGATTGGCAGGATGTGAGAAATCAATAATGGCATCAATATCATCCTGTACTTCATCTAATGACTTATATGCAGGTACTTCTGGCTGTACATCAAACACAGGAGATACAACACCAGCTAATTCTAAATCTGCATCATTCATTACTGCATGGGCTACTTTCTTACCCATTAAACCATAACCATATACTAATACTTTCATCTTAATAACCCTTGCTTTCGAATTCTTTCATTGCATCAAATAATAACTTCTTATTTTCTTCTGTAGTTGGAATAAGAGGCTGACGAAGCATATCACTTTCAATAACACCCATATGCTTTAAAGCAGCCTTAGGCATGATTGGGTTAACATCAATGAATAAGTATTTAGAAACATCATTTAAATCATAAGCCATCTTTCTAGCAAGTTCTAAATCACCCTTTAATGCAGCCTGGGCAAACATTTCTGTTTCTCTTGGATAAAGGTTAGATAATACTGAAATAACACCTTTACCTCCTGCTGCGATAAATGGAAGAATATTATCGTCACATCCAGAATATAAATCAAAGTCCATATCCTTAGTACGTGTTAATACTTCCATTGCATACGCAATATCATCCGTTGCATCTTTCATAGCAACAATATTAGGAACCTTTGCAAGTTCTACTACTGTATCTACACTGATTTTCATACCAGTTCTACCTGGTACATTATACATAATAAGTGGTAAATCACTTGCAGCAGCAACAGCCTTATAATGTTCAATTAAACCTCTCTGAGAAGTCTTATTGTAGTAAGGTGTTACAACTAAGTTTGCATCAGCACCTGCTTCAGCATTAAACTTAGCCTTTCTAATAGCCTGTGCAGTATAGTTAGAACCTGCACCTACAATAACCTTTACACCTGTACCCTTAGCCATTTCTACTGTAATCTTAGTAAGTTCAAATTCATCTTCAATATCAATAGTTGCAGGTTCACCAGTAGTTCCGTTGACAAGTAATGCTTTTACACCACCATCAATCATTCTTTGTACCTGTCTCTTATAACCTTCGTAATCAATACTTCCATCTTCAAACATTGGTAATACCAATGCAACACCTGTACCTTCAAAAATTGGTTCCATTTTATGCTAATTCCTCCTGAATTTTTTCTAACGCTTTCTTTAAATATTTCTTTTCTATAACATATGAAATAGATACTTCACTTGTTGTCACTTGAGCAAATGGGATTTGGTTATCACCTAGAACTTTGAATAACTTACTTGCAAAACCGACTTCATTTTCCATATGACCTTCTACAACAAGCTTACCTACATTCTTAGATGCAAATACACCAATACGGGGGTGATTCTTCTTAACTTCTTCAATAGCCTTGTTTAAAGCACTCTGTGCTTTTGCATCACATGTGAAATCAATACGCATTTCATCTTCTAGCATGACTGATGAGATCATATCGATGTTCACACCTTCACGACTAATTGTTTCAAACACATCAGCCACAAAGAGAGGATTCTTTTCAACATTCATTAACTTCACTTGAATAATGTCTTCTTCAATCTCTAATCTTGTAATCACACTGTTCATCTTCATCATCTCCATTTTTCTATAAAAAAATATTGCAATGGGGCCATTGCAATATAATTAGTAGTCTTCATTATATTCAATAGCGCACCACAAATATTTTGTGACAGTGAATAAGATCTTCTCTTATCCCCCAGATAACAGTTCATATACAGTTCCCTGTCTCTTCGGCATTTGCTCCCCCTTCATTATCTGGCTGTATCCATTAATAACGAATTCTTAACGCATGCACCTCTATTTGCCAACATAATAACATATTATCAATCATAAAAAAAGTGATTTTCTTCTAAATAGTGCATATATTCTTTGATCCAGGGACTATCTACCGCATATCGCTGAAGCATTAATATAACTTCCTGTCCTTGGTACATGAAGCGCATCTCTGATTCAGCTCCTTTCTTTTTCACTTTAAAATCTGTCACAAAACGATAATCAAAGAAGTAAACACCATCTAGAAACTTCAGATTATCATATTGCATGAAGGTGATCCCCTCACGTTCAAAGCTTAATACATAGAATTCTGTTTTCTTGCTTACTATATGGCCTAACCACATAGTAACTGCTGTTTTCTTCCAGTTCACCTGATACTTCGTATGTGCAAAGGCTACATTATTATGAAATGATATACCTGACAAACGCACATAGTTCTCTAACAGCTTTTCTCTATTATTCATGAATTTCTAAAGGCAAGTGATCAGGATCTTTAAAAAATGTCATTTTCTTGCCTGTAAATGTGTCAAAACGGATTGGTTCTGTTTCAATACCTAATGCATTTAATTCTTTGACTGTTTCTTCTACATCTTCTACCTTAAAAGCCAGATGTCTTAGTCCTGCTGTTTCAGGGAAAGGATGTAGTGGGGCATCTGGTTTAATAAATATTTCTAACTCCATATCTCCAAGTTGAAGATCTAACTTGATATCCTGTTTATCCTCTCTCTTATTTTCTCTAATAATATTAAAGCCTAATTTATTGACATAAAAGTCAATTGTTTGATCATAATCTTTTGTAATGATTGCAATATGATGTACTGTGTTTAATCTCATACGAACACCTCCTGTTACTATTATATCATTGACATCAAGAATGATATATAGTTATTATAATATAAACCGATTAAGGAGGTAGGTAATACATGAATAAGAAAACGATTATTTATTCAATAAAATCTGCACTCCCTGTTATGACTGGTTACATTGTACTAAGTATTGGTTTTGGCTTATTACTTCAAGATAAAGGTTATGGTTGTGGATTGGCTGTTTTAATGAGTACAGGTATATATGCTGGTTCTATGCAGTTTGTGACAATTAATTTACTATCAACAGGTGCATCCATCATCACAACTGCTATTATGACTCTTATGGTCAATATAAGACATCTCTTTTATGGTATTACCATGTTAGAGGAATATAGTGAAGCAGGGTGGAGAAAACCTTATTTAATCTTCTCATTAACAGATGAAACCTATTCCTTAATCTGCTCTCCTGATCTTCCCGATGATATTAATCGTAAAGACTATTTCTTTATCGTTTCTCTTGTCAATCAGTTATCCTGGATAGCAGGGAGTATTATAGGTTCAGTACTCGGGAATATTATTCCTTTTGATACAACAGGCATAGATTTTGCGATGACTGCATTATTTGTCATCATCCTATTAGAACAACTAGAGAAATCAAAACAGCATCTTCCAGCCATAACTGGATTTATTATTTCGATATTCTGTTTATTACTCTTTGGACCAAATCAGTTCCTGATTCCTTCTATGATTCTTATTACAATCGCATTATTCATAGAAAAAAAGAGCTTAGAAAGGAGCGATTTCTAATGCATGCCATACTTATTATTCTTACTGCCGCAATAGTCACACTTCTTATCCGTGCTCTTCCATTTATTGTATTTAGTAAACATACACCGGATAGTATTCTCTATTTAGGTAAAGTACTACCTTATGCAATCATACCAATGTTAGTGGTGTATTGTTTAAAGAGTGTATCGGTTCTAAAAGCCCCTTATGGTATTCCAGAACTCATAGCACTTATAGTGGTAGTATGTATCCACAAATGGAAACATAGTACGTTACTTTCTATTCTTCTAGGTACAATGACTTATATGTTTCTAATCCAGACTGTGTTTTAATCACAGTCTTTTCATTACTTCCAATGGGAGATTATTCACGAGTACTGTGTTACCATCATAATAGTTGATGTAATCTGGTCCTAATGTAAATATACGTTCAAAAGGAATCGTACCCAATGATCTTTCTTCTGTTGTAGAATAAAGAGCTATTTCATAATAATCACATTCTAGCTTCTCACCTGTTTCAGGATTCTGATACCCTACAGGTACCCATGGTTTATTAGGGAGTAAAGTAGGGCAGTCTTCAGTTAATGCATAGATGCCTTTAATACCCTGATCTGTCTTAAAGAATTGTGGTTTTGCATAATAATAGTCATGACTTTGAAGTTCATGCATCCATGAAGAGAATAGATGTGGATTAAGAATAAACTGTTCTGCTTCATCCTTACCAATCACTAATGGCCACATTGTACTCATTAACGTAAGAGAATCTGTTTCACCATTCACAATCTTTTCTGATACTTCTTTAATAACGCGATGATTGAAGGCAATAAGATCATCTTCCTGTGATAAGTAGTCATCTATATCTTCTTCTATACCATCAATAGTAACACTGCATTTCCAGTAACTAGTAATTCTTCTTAAACAGTTAAAGAAAGAACGCATTTCACCTGTAGTAGTAGGATTGAGTAAACGTAAGTTTAATTCATTCTTTTCATCTTCATCCCATGAAATATGAAAACCTCTACCAATAGAATTTGGATTATAGAAGATCATATTACCTTCCTGGTCATCACCCACCATTCTCATACCATCATTGATTCCAAAAGCTAATTCATTACCGACTATTACATCTAATGGAATAGTCTTTTTAAATAAACCCTTCTGTTTAATACATACATCAATAGACATCTTATCCTCCTATGCATCTCATAAAGTCTTCTTCTGAGATAATCAGTATCTTTTCATCCTTCTCTCTTAAGTCTAAACCTTTTCTAATCTTAGTACCATACTGACCATACTTCCATGTTTTACTTTTTTCTCCACCGACAATTAAATAATCAGTAGCACGTATAGGGGCACTTAATACAGTACCTCCATGACTATAGATATAGTGAACTACATCACTTCTTCTCATAGAAGTAAATAAACCAGTGACCACAAACTTACCTGTCAAATCTATATCAAATATTTCATCAAAAGCGAAAGGGTAATTATTCATGACTATTCCTCTAAAAAAGATATACAATATATATAGGAGGGTTATCACAATGGTTAAAATCCTAAACATCGCATTATATATCATATTCATTCTTATACCGGCATTGTATTTTATATGGCTATTAAAACATGAACACCTGATTTTT
>NZ_FR898778.1:0-9001 GCF_000437715.1 Catenibacterium sp. CAG:290 | reverse complement strand
GCAATATCTATTGGGGTTAAAGGTCGGAGGTGTAAATCGTTAGTACGACTAGGCAGTTACAAGCCCACGACCTAAAGGTCATGGGTAGTTGACAAGTATTATACATAATGATCATAATTTTGCAAGTATACAGTGAAAGGAGTCAGAGCAATCTGGCTTCTTCTTTTTATAGCAAAAAAGCCTCTAATTAAAGCTACCTTTTAAAGGTCACCATTAGAAGCCTCTTTCTTACTAGAAAACCATTCAACAAGGCCGCTTTTTAAAAGCCACCCTATCTTCCAGCTCTCTTCACTAGTATTATACACATTTATCGTAAAATTACAAGTAAACTATTTGATTCTTTGTTGATTCTTTGTTGACTCTAAAGTAAAAAGGCAAATTCCAACTTAGACGGGTCAAAGTTGCGTTTAGTCTTTCACATCTAAAGAGATTTTATCATCATTTTCTCCTCTCTCATGGTCTAAAAAGTATATACAAAAGGGTGCATATACTTTTAGAAACATAAAGCAAGTATTAGAACTATTGAACAAATAAATTAAAAGAATATATATGTGTATTGAAATAGAAAACTATAAACAACATGATTTCTTCAATTACTCTGATTACAATCAAATAGATACTGATGCCGCAGCTTTACTCAATACTCTCTTGAATAATCCAGAATACAATCTGCACCTCAACAAGCAATACAAAGTCGAATAAAACAAATAATACGTGCGAACAAGAACTATTAGGTTCTTGCTATATTATCAAAAAATAAAAAATATTTGAATACCCACAATACATAGGTATACTATAAAAACGTTTTTAATCAGATTCTTTTAAATATTAGAAAGAACTATCAAAGATTCCAAAAGTATTCCTTGCAGATTAAGGATATTCAAATTATTCTTTGATTTTGCATAATTTATTATTGTTTTTCTTTAAACGAAAGAATTTTTTCTATATATACTGTTTTATTTATTTGATCGACAGAATAATATATATTATAACCGATATCAGGTGAAACATATTTATATAGAAATTTAGAATATTTCTTAGTTTTGCCAGCATTTTCAGACAAAAAAGAGGCAACTTTCATAATTTCATCGAATACCTTTATAGCAAATTCATAATTATGAAAATGTTCAATACAATATTCATCAATACGATCTAGTGCCTCATCTATTTCTTTTGTGATTACAACTTTATAAGCCATATCTTGCTCTACGCTTTTTAGCGAAATCTTTAATACTCATTGTTTCAGTTTCACCATTCATTAATCTTTCATGTTGCATATCTAATTCTTTTTTGAATTCTATTTCTTTTATAAAATCATCTAATTCATCATCAGTTAAAACATTATAAAAAACGCCATCAATGATCATTTTTCTTATTTCCATATTATCACTCCTCTATAAATAGTATATCATGCAACCTTATTATTATCTACTTTTCTAACAAAATAGATTTAAGGTTCTAAAGTGAAAAGTTAAATTCCACTTTAGGCGAGTCAAAGTTGAGTTTAGTCTTTCCCATTTCTCCAGTTGAATTTACTTTTACACCTTAAGGGATTTTATCATCATTCTTGCTTGTTTATTGAAATTTATTGCTGCGTATATAGAGGTAAGGAGCCCGTTTAAGGTATTATAAAAGGAGTCAGATTTTTCTGACTCCTTTTCTAGAAAGAACTATTACCCTTTATATACTTCCTGATCAATCATGTTTTCTTTCTTAGCTACAATTACTGAAGTAGAAGCATCACCAACTACATTAAGTGAAGTAACTAACATTTCAATAGGTCTATTGATTGAAAGAATTAATGAGTATGCAAGTAATGCCGCATCGTTTGTATAACCCATACCAGTTAAGATAGTAAATAAGATAACAGCACCTGCACCTGGTGCAGCTGGAGTACCAACTGATGCAATTAATGCAAGTACTGCAATAACTGCCATAGACATGAATGTTACTTTATATCCAGAACTTGCTGCAATAAACATAGCTGCAATAACCTGCATGATTGCTGTACCATCCATATTGATTGTCATACCTAAAGGTAATACAAATGATGCAATCTGATCATTTACACCTAATTCTTCAGTTACTGTTCTCTTATTGATTGGAAGAGTTGCAGCACTAGAAGAAGTAGAGAAACCAAACAAAGCAACCTTAACCATCTTCTTCATGAATGGCTTTGGATTTACTCTAGCCATAGACATTAAGTAGATCGGATAAGCTAAGAATAAATATATAAATAATGCAATAACAACTGTAACAACATAAGCAAGTGCTGGTCTTAATGAATCAATTCCATAAATTGCGAATGTTCTAGTTAATAAGCAGAAGATACCAATAGGGGCAAACTTATTAACTACAAATGATAAGAATAAAGTAATAATCTTAGATACTTCTTCAAATAACTTCTTTAGAGTCTTTGTTTCTTCTTCTAATGTATTCATTGCTAGACCCATAGCAACTGCTATAAACACGATAGCAAGTACATTACCATTAGTAGAGAAAGCTGAAATAAGGTTGTTAGGAATAATATTTAAAATAATGTTTAATGGGTTAGAACCAGTAGAACCCTGCTGGATTGTTACTGCTGCTTTACCCACTGCATTAAAGAAACCTAAACGATATACAATAGAGGCAATTACACCTGCAAAACATAATGCACATACAGTTGTAATAAAGAAAGTTAAAATAGTCTTAGTAGAAATTCTACCTAACTTCTTTGTATCTGTGATAGTTGAAATAGCTAATGTAATAGATACAAATACCATAGGTACAATAATAAGCTGTAATGAATTAACAAATAACTGACCTATAATATAGAAGATTCCAACAGCTTTAGTTGCTGTAGGCTGTGTAATATCCTGAAAGAATAATTTATTGATCTTTGTCCAAAGATCAGTCTGACCACTACTTATTAAGTGTTCTCTTAACATAATGCAGCCAAACCCACAGGCAAGACCACAAATCATCGCAATTAACATCTTTTTAGCTAACTGCTTACCATTACTTGTTTTCATTTTTACCCTCCTGAATTTAATCCCAAAATTGAGACTATTATACACTATCTAGAACATAATGCAAATAGTATTCATTAAAATGTGAGTGAGCATAATATATTTATTTATAAACTATAATATAATAATTAGCATAGGAGGAAATAAACATGGATACTGATCATAGGGAAGAGATGTTGAAGTTAAGAGAAGAACTTCTATTAGTTGAAGAAGAACGTAAAGCAGGTAAGAAGGTTTATGCTATTGATGAATTAGACGAAATCCTAAATGAAGTTATTGATAATGTAAAACAGTCAGGCATCTAATCCTGACTGTTTTACTTAAGAAAGGGGAGAGCACTTATAGTAGTCTCCCTGAGGGAAAGATATATTATTTTTAATAATCCCAGTTCTTCCAATCTCCACCAGTTAACTTATCAAAGTCTTCACCATTAATTTCTGCACCATCACCATAGGAATGATCACCTTCCCAGTGATATTTAGGATCCATTTCAACTGTTAATGATCCTTTATGAATTTCTGAAGAAGAACCACCTGAAGTATTACTGCTTCCAGAAGAATTGCTGTTGTTTGAAGAAGAATTATTAGAAGTTCTATTTGTATTAGAACTCTGTTTCTTCTGTACCTTAGTCTTTACACTTGTAGTACCATCTTTATTCTTCACTGTCTCATGAACAACTTCTTCATTACTACTAATCACTGGTTTCGCAACAATAGTGACCTTACCAGTCTTCTTAGTTTCATTATTGTACTTATCCTTTACTGTAACGTTAAAATCATACTGCCCTGGAGTATTTATATCTATTTTACTGGTATCAATCTCAATACTTATTTCAGATAGATCACTAATATTCATTAGAGACTTGAGAGAATTGTAATCAAGTGTATCTACACCAGTTCCTTGTAACAACTCCATATTTGTAGGTAATACAAACTCTGGTGCTTTTGTATCCTTCACAATAACACGCTGTTTCAAAGACTTCTTCTTATACTTCACAGTAATACTATACTTACCTACTGCAGGATATGTTTTATCCTTCTCATTAGGTATCTTATTGATTATTTCTAAATCACCTTTATTAAAATCCTTATAGTCTTTTACTATATCCTTAAGTTTAGGTGTATATGTAGTTCCGTATTCTACATTCACCTTATTAGTCTTAAGCTCTAGTTTAGGACCACTTAACGCATAAGCAGTAGCACCTACACCAATCATTACAACTGCTCCTACAGCTATCATTATCTGTTTTTTATTCATATTCTTTTTCTTCCCTTACTATATATCTTATATACAATGATATTCTTACTGTTAGTTTGATGCAATAGAGAAAGTACTATATTTATATTATTCACAAGCGTTACATAAGAATAATAGAAAAAAAGAGATCTCTTTTCTAAGAAATCTCTTTCTTTAAGTTCTTTCCAATAGTGAACCACATAGTAATATAACAAGCGCCACCACCTATAAAATTACTAATGGCTTCTGAAATAAATACACCTTCAATTCCAATAAAACGTGGAAGAATAATAGTCAAAGGAGCTACTATAATCACTTTTCTAAAGATAGAAAAGAAGATAGCCTGTTTAGACTTGCCTAGTCCTACTGCCACAGACTGACCACATATCTGTAATGACTGCATAAAGAATCCTGCAAAATATAATCTAATATAAATAATTGCATGTTTAGTCATATGAGGATCATGAGTAAAGATATTAATAAAGTATTGTGGGAAAGCAGTAATTAATACCCAGATAATAAACATTGTTCCAAAACATAAGAGTGTCACAAAGCGTATTGCTGATAAGACACGTTTATATTCTTTAGCCCCATAATTATATCCTAATACTGGCTGAGAGGCATTTCCAAACCCTTGTGCTGGTAACTGCACAACTTCTCTAATAGAGTTAATAATAGTCATAATCGCTATATAGAGATCACCACCATATAATTGTAAAGTAGAATTACATACAATAGATACTATTGAATTAGTAATACCCATCATAAATCCTGCAGTTCCTAAAGAGAATATACGCTTTACATAATAAGGATTTAAATACATATATTCTTTCTTTAACTTAAGTATCGTTTGATCACTTCTTAAGAAGTGTATTGTCCATAAAGCAGATACAAACTGTGACAGTACTGTTGCAAGTGCTGCACCTTTCACATTCATATTTAATAAAAATATAAATATTGGATCCAATATAATATTCAATACAGCACCAATCAGTACTGTCATCATTCCTATTTTCGCAAATCCTTGACTATTAATAAAACTATTCATACCTAGTCCTATTAACACAAACACAGTCCCTAACAAGTATATAGTCAAATAATCATTCGCATACTTAAAAGTATGCGTACTTGCTCCAAAGAGCCATAAGATCTTCTCCTTAAAAAGAAAACCAATAATCATTAAACCAATCCCAAATAGCACTAACAAACAGAAAGCATTCCCCATAATCTCTTCTGCTTCTTTGTTATTACCTCTCCCTCTCGCAATTGAACAAAGTGGGGCACCACCCATACCAAACAAGTTCGCAAATGCAATCACTATAGAAATAATAGGAAGACATATTCCCAGTCCTCCCATAGCTAGTGTTGAAGTATGAGGAATACGTCCTATATATATTCTATCTATCACGTTATAAAGTACATTAATCAACTGTGCTACGATCATTGGTCCTGCAATAGATAATATATGTGTAGAAACCTTTCCCTTCGCAAAATTATTCCTTTCTTCCATATAACCATCTCCCTTAACACAATCTTTACTATCTCATATATATTACAGTCATACAGTTCTTTTTCAAACTTTGAAATACTGTAACTCATATTATCTTCTGTATATCATGCTTTTTCACTATGTATAGTGAGATATACTATAATAAAATAAAATTCCATAAATAAAATTAAATATATGAAATATGTGTTGCATAAGTAATATGTAAGCGCTACAATATCTATGTTAGATACATTCGAAAGGAGAAGAAAACGATATGAAGAAAGTATCCGCTATAGCACTTAGTACAGCTATGGCACTCTCAATGGCTTTGCCATCTAAAGTCAATGCCACAAGCAGAGTGGATCAATTACTCTCTAATATGAGTACAAGACAAAAGATCACACAGATGCTTATGGTTGACTTCCGTTACTGGGACGAAGACTTAAGTGATGGTGCACAGACTACCGGTCATGAGTTTACTAAGATGAATGACCAAGTCAGAAAGATTGTCGAAGACTATGATTTTGGAGCACTTATTTATTTTGCTCAGAACATCCAGGAAACAGAACAGTCTTATAACTTAAGTATGGCTATGCAGAAAGCAGCTACAAAAGATGGTGGTATTCCACTATTAATTAGTGCTGACCAGGAAGGTGGTAGTGTATACCGTTTAGGTTCAGGTACAGCTTTACCTGGTAACATGGCACTTGGTGCAACTCATAATACAGAGTATGCGAAAAAAGCAGGTCAGATTATTGGTAGTGAATTAAGTAGTATTGGTATTAATACTAACTTAGCTCCTGTTGTTGACGTTAATAATAATGCAACAACCCAGTTATCGGTTTAAGAAGTTACAGTGATGATGCAGATGTAGTAGGGAACATGGCTTCTGCAACAATCGCTGGATTAAAGGACTATAACGTTATCGGATGTGCGAAGCACTTCCCAGGTCATGGTGATACAGCCACTGACTCACATTATGGTTTACCAATCGTAAACAAATCAAAAGCAGAATTATTAAATAATGAATTAAAACCATATAAGATTGCCATCAATCAGGGTATTGAAATGATCATGACTGCACATATCTTATATCCACAATTAGATAACACAACTGTTGTTTCAGAAAAAACAGGTAATGAAGAAAAGAAACCTGCGACTATGTCAAAAGCAATCATCACTGATCTATTAAAGGGTGAAATGGGATTCAATGGTGTAGTCACTACAGATGCGATGAACATGAAGGCTATTGCTGATACATTTGGTGAATCACAGGCAGTTAAACTTGCGATTGAAGCAGGTGCTGATTTGATCTGTATGCCTACAGTTCTTTACAATCAGGAAGATGTTAAGAAGCTAGATACAATTATTGATTATGTAGAAGATGCTGTGAACAATGGTGAAATCTCTGAATCAAGATTAGATGATGGATGCAGAAGAATCTTAACAGTTAAAGAAAACAGAGGCATCTTAGATTGGAAAGAATCTAACTTCTCTCTAAATAAAGCATTATCTACAGTAGGTAGTGCCACTAATAGAGCAACTGAAAGAGAAATCGCAGCTGCAGCTGTCACTGTTGTAAAGAATGAAAACAATACTTTACCTCTAGTTGTTAAAGAAAAGCAGAAGATCTTAATGCTTTGTCCATATGACAATGAAAGAGCACAGATGATTATGGGTTATAATCGTGCTAAAGAAGCAGGACTTATCCCAGACTCTGCAGAAGTAAAAGTAGTAAGATATAATGGTTTAAATATGGATGCTGTAAAAGAAAACATTGATTGGGCTGATACAGTATTTGTTAACTCAGAAATTAGTGCTGCAAGTCGTTTCTCATCTAACCATTGGTTGTATTCAAATGTAGAAGATATCGTAGACTATACTCATGAAAAGGGTAAGAAGTCTATCGTGATGTCAGTAGATAAACCATATGATGTACAGATGTATGCTAATGCAGATGCTATTTTAGCTGTATATGGATGTAAAGGTTCTTCAGTAGATGTTACTGAAGCAATTGTTGGTGGAGTTACATCTTCTAAAGCTGCTTATGGACCTAACATTATTGCAGGTATTGAAGTTGCTTTAGGTACATTTGGTGCTCAGGGAACACTTCCAGTTAATATTCCTGTATATGATAAGATTGCTAAGCTTTACACTGATACTATTAAGTATAAACGTGGTTATGGAATCACTTATCAGTCATTACTCAACAAAGATACATTAAATGACTTAATCTCTAAGGCTGAAAGCTTAGATTCTAAGAAATATACAGAAGAATCTTGGAATAAACTTGTATCAGTTTTAGCTGTTGCTAAAGAAGTAGCTAATACAAATGGTGTTTCTCAGAAGAAGATTGATGAAGCGATTGCTTCATTACAGTCTGCTATGGATGCTTTAGTAGAAAAACCTGTAGAAACTAAACCAGAAGAACCTAAGAAAGATGACACTAAGAAAGAAGATACAAAGAAAGAAAACACAAAGAAAGAAAACACAAAGAAAGAAGACACTAAGAAGGATAATGTAAAAACAGGCGATAGCACAGCTATCCTACCACTGGTTACATTAATGGGTCTTGCTTGTGTTGCATTTATCTTTCTTAAGAAAAAAAGAGCTTAATAACTAGAACGTCTCTTCATTGAGACGTTCTTTTTCCATGTGTTATAATGAGGTAGGGTGATCTATATGGCATGGATTCAATTATTAGTAGATGGTGGAATAGGTTTGATATTAATCATATCTGGAATACTTATGAATATGATTTCTAAAAGACATAATAAACAATGTACAAAAAGTGTGGAAGGAAAAGTAATTAGTTATGGTTTTTTAGGAGAATCACGCATGTATCCAATAGTGGAATATGTAGTAGATGGTATGACTTATAAGACAAAGAAAAAATATAAAGGAATTAAGTCTATCAAAGCATCAGGAATACCACTACCAGTTAAATCTAAAACTTATGAGGATGAAAAAGGATACCTACATATAAAATCAGGAGCCATTGTAAATGTCCGTCAGATGGCAGAAAAACTATGGCCTATCAATAGTAAAATGATTGTTTACTATAATCCAGATAACCCAAAAATATGTTATGTAGATAGACCTATTTATAATAGTTTTGCATCTAAGATGTTTATAATTATGGGTAGTGTTGTAATAGTTATAAGTATTATTGTATTTTTCTTAAATTTTATATCTAATTTTCGATTATCCGCATAAACACTATACTTTCAAGTATTTTGAAGTATAGAAAACCATTCATTTTACC
>NZ_FR898777.1:0-2102 GCF_000437715.1 Catenibacterium sp. CAG:290 | reverse complement strand
CTTGACAACGGTCATTTCATAACAGTTTTTATATGGGATAAGGAGAATTAAAATATTTAACTTATATCACAATACTTGCCACCTCTTTATAGAGGTGGTTTTTGTATGCAAAAAAAAGAGATGAACAAATGTTCATCTCTCAAGTATTGTGTTTTTTATCCTTCAATACCAGTTTCAGCTTTAACTAATTCAACAACTTCTTCCATTGTAGAAAGTTCAGTAGTTGCCTTTTCAGCTACCTTCTTAGATTCTTCATAAGATAATTCTCTAATACGTTTTCTCTGAGCAAGAATTGAAGTTGCAGACATTGAGAATTCGTCAAGTCCTAAACCAAGTAGTAATGGTGCAGCAAGAGCTTCGCCTGCCATTTCACCACACATACCAGTCCATTTACCTTCTCTATGAGAAGCATCAATTGTGTTCTTAACTAATCTTAAGATTGATGGGTTGAATGGCTGATATAAGTAGTTGATTGTAGATGACATACGGTCAGCAGCGAAAGTGTACTGGATTAAGTCGTTTGTACCGATTGAGAAGAAATCTACAACCTTAGCGAACTGATCGGCAAGAACAGCAGCAGCTGGGATTTCAATCATGATACCAACTTCGATTGAATCAGAAACTTTAACACCTTCAGCAACTAACTTAGCCTTTTCATCTAATAAGATTCCCTTAGCCTTCTTGAATTCGTCAACAGTTGCAATCATAGGGAACATGATCTTAAGATCACCATAAACTGAAGCACGAAGTAATGCTCTTAACTGAGTTCTGAATACTTCTTCTCTCTGGAAGCAAAGACGAATAGCACGAACACCTAAGAATGGGTTCATTTCTTCAGGAACTGGAAGAGCCTTTAACTTCTTATCTCCACCGATATCCATTGTTCTAACAACAACTGGACCATTTACGTTTTCAAGTACTGTCTTATAAGCTTCATACTGTGAATCTTCTGTTGGAAGTTCATCTGATTCCATATATAAGAATTCAGTTCTGAATAAACCAACACCTTCAGCACCATTCTGTTTAATAGCTTCGATATCATTTGGAGAACCGATGTTAGCTACTAATAATACCTTATGACCATCAGTAGATACTGATTCAGCAGTCTTTAATGTCTTAAGTTCTGCTTTGTAATCTTCGAATTCTTTTCTCTTAGCTTCATAAGTTGAAACTGTTTCTTCATCAGGGTTAACAAATACATCACCTGTTAAACCATCAAGAACTACCATATCACCATCATTGACAGTTTCAGTAATAACGTTAGTTGCTACAACTGCTGGGATTTCCATAGATCTAGCTAGGATAGCAGAGTGAGAAGTTCTACCACCGATATCAGTGATGAAACCACGAACTAAGTTTTTATTTAACTGAGCTGTATCAGAAGGAGTTAAATCGTGAGCGATGATTACAACTTCTTCATCAATTAAAGCAGGGTTAGGTAAAGATTTACCTAATAAGTTAGCTTTTAAACGAGTAGTTACATCTCTAACGTCAGCTGCTCTTTCTTTGAAATATGCATCATCCATAGATGAGAACATAGTAATAAATAAATTAGCTACATCTTCTAATGCTGCTGGAGCACATAACTTTTCATCATTGATCTTAGCTTCAACCTGAGACTGAAGTTCAGGATCTTCAAGAATCTGAGCATGAGCATCAAATACTGCTGCTTCTTCTTCAGATAAGTTTTTAGTAGCTGCTTCCTTAATTGCAGCGATTTCAAGTTTAACTGCTGCAACGCTCTTGTTATATAAAGCAATTTCAGCTTCTGTGTCTTCAACTGTAGTACGTGTTACAGTTAAATCTGGCATATCTAATTTATATGCTTTTGCAATGGCATAACCACTAGATGCCGCAATACCTTTTACATTTGTCATTTTTGACCTACCTCCATATACTCCATATTCTACAATAAAAGGGGTACAAAATAAAGGAAAGAAGTTCTTTCATACATATTTTTTTGACAAATTTACACAATTTTGAGGGTATGAATTAACTTAAATCTATCTATATATATCTGCAAGTGTTGAAAAAAGCTAATTAGGATCATTTTTTCACTTTTTTAATAGTAAACAAAGTATAAATTTCTAATTATCTTTTTA
>NZ_FR898776.1:0-20679 GCF_000437715.1 Catenibacterium sp. CAG:290 | reverse complement strand
CTGTCGCAATAACCTGAATATGTAAAGAACGTTCATTCCCAATGATTTTTCTGATTTCTCTCATATATCCAAAGAAATCCTTTGGACTAGTCTTCTTAACAATACTTGGGTTACTAGTGACACCTACGATTGGTAAGTGATCCACTGCATCTCTAATTTCTTCTAAATCTACAGTATCAATAATAAATTCCATTTTTTTAATCTCCCTTGATTATATTTTTTATTCCACTATCAGATACAATCTGATAGTAATGGCTTAATTGTTCCTGGCTATAGGCCTTCTGATCCTCTTTGACACCATATTCAAATTCAGTTAAATCATATTTTGCGGATGCAAGAGGATTATAATTTAATAATTCATAACGTACGTCTGGATATAAACTATAAAGATAAGAGGCAATACTCTTAATATTATCATCATCACTTGTATACCCAGGAATAAGTGGTGTTCTTACAGTCACTTTATCTTTATGCTCACTTGTGAGTAAATAAGCTAGATTTTCTTTAATAATTGCATTTGATACACCAGTTGCTTCTATATGTGCTTTGTCATCTTCTATCTTTAAATCGCAATAGATCTGATCAAGGTAAGGTGCTGCCTGCTTCACTAAATCTAGTGAAGTATAAAGTGAAGTTTCAATGGCTGTATGTACTCTTGTGTGAAGCTCCTTTAATAATTGTATCAGTTTTTCCTGCTGCATAAAGGGTTCTCCGCCAGAAACTGTCACACCTCCACCATATTTAAAGAAAACTTCATCTTCCATCATCTTATCTACAAGTTCTTCTAAGCTATAATAAGAGCTATCATACTGAATCGCATCAGTAGGACAATACTTGAAGACTTCATCCAAATCATCTTCTATAAATACAGGTCTATCTTGATAGACTATTTTACCTGCTCCGTGCTTCTCACAGTTTCGGCAATGCATACACTTGTTTTCTAAGTAAATAGGCTTTCTTTGTGGCAAAAGTCCTTCAGGATTCTGACACCATCTGCATCTTAAAGGACATCCTTTAAAGAAGATTGTTGTACGTAATCCTTCACCATCATGTACCGCAAATCTTTTGATATCAAATACAAGATATTTAGATGTTGTCATAGGTTGTTCTCGCAATAATTTCATCCTGTAATTTACCTGCTAGTTCTACAAAGTAAGCTGTATAGCCAGCAACACGGATTGTAAGTGAACGATGTCTTTCAGGATGAACTTTCGCATCTAATAAATCTTTCTTATTGACGACATTGAACTGAATATGAGGTACATGCAAGTCCACAAAAGCACGAAGGAAGTTTTCAAACTTCATACGTCCTGTTTCTGTTTTAAAGAAGTCTGGTAAGAACTTCATATTGAGTAATCCTCCATTGGTTGTGAGGTCATCATCTAGTTTGGAGACAGATTTTAAGACAGCTGTAGGTCCTGCTAAGTCTCTACCATAAACAGGGGACATACCACCATCTGCAAGAGGGGTATAAGCGTTTCTACCATCTGGAGATGCTCCTACATTTTCACCCATAGGAACATGAGCTGAAACAGTATACATACCTGTATGAATAGGACCACCACGATAATTCTTATACTCTTTCATCTTATTTCTAAAGTAACGTGCCCATTTAGCACCACATTCATCTACCCAGGCAATATCATTACCATATTTAGGTACTTTATTCAAAAGCATGGCTTGTGTGATTTCGTGCCCTTTAAAGTCATCCTGTAAAGCTGTAAGCAGTTCTTTTGAATCTAAGAGATGGTCTTCATAGACTAACTTCTTAATAGCTGCAAGTGAGTCTGCAAGGTTCGCAATCTGAATCATCTGGATACCAGATAAATTATACTTGGCGCCACCTCTTGTAACATCCACGCCTTTTTCTAAACAGTCATCAATGACACATGATAAGAAGGCAGTTGGTAAACATTCCTGATGTACTCTTTCTACAACTTCTTCTGCTTTCATCATCATTTCAATAAAGTAATCAATCTGAATCTTGAAAGCTTTTTCTAACTGTTCATATGTCTGATATGTTTCTAGTGATCCCATATCCAGACCAAGTTTCTGTCCCGTCAACAAACATTTACCATTATTTAAAGTAAGTTCTAGTGCCTTATTGAGGTTGAACATAGCCGCATCACTCCAGCCTAGGTTATTACCATGGGTTGTAAGTTCTACGCATCCGACAATCGCATAATTTAAAGCATCCTCATGACTGATACCAAGTCTTTCCATCGCAGGAATAATCGCTTCATCGTTAAAGAACTGTGGCATACCACTACCTAATGCCACAACTTCAATCGCCTTCTGCATGAGTTCATGTGATGTATTCTTGTTAAGTCTTACTGATAAATTAGGCTGAGGAAGACATAATTCCTTCTGTGCTTCTAGACAAAGCATGGATAAATCATTATATGTATCATGTCCTTTTTCATCCAAGCCACCTACCGCAATATTAAACCCAATCGGGAATCCCGCAAAGTATTTCGCTGAATTACTGTTACGAAGATAAACAATCTGATTAAACTTCAACCAAAGACATTCTAATATCTCTAATGCATCATCTTTACTAATAAGTCCTTCTTTTAAGTCATGTTCATAATATGGGTAAAGATACTGATCCATACGCCCTGGTGAGAATGAAGATGCATTGGATTCCATATGTAATATTACAAACAAGAACCATAAAGACTGTACGGCTTCATGGAATGTTTTTGGAGGTCTTTGAGATAAAGAGAGGCAGTTATCTGCAACACGCTTTAAATCATCACTCTCATGATAATCAGGCATAGAGATAATATAGTCATGATATCTCTTCATGAAAGTGATAGCCCCTTCTAATACAAGTTTTGTGCATGTATAGAATTCTGTTTCTTGTTTATCATTGATCTTATCTAACAATCCTTGAGGTCCATATTTCAACCATAAAGCAGAATCAGGACAGATATGACCCTGTGCGTGGTCTTTCTGATTGATCTTTACTACTTTACTGATATGATCAATTTCTTTGCCATAACGTGTTCTAATGACATCCTCCATAGAATGTCCTTTCCAGTATGGATATATGGTTTCTCTAAATTCTTTAATATCCTCACTCCTCACTTCAAACTGATCCTGAGGACGGGTAGGAAGTGTTTCAAATTCTCTATCAACCCATGAACAGCCACTTTCAGGAAATACAACACCTGCACGTACACCTTTTGTACGATTACCTACAATTAATTCTTCTTTTTCAACACCAATTTCAATTTCTTCTAATGCTGCTTTTAAAGAGAGGGCACGTTTCATTGGAACAGAAAGAGTTTCATTCTCTTTATAAATACGTGTTATGATACGCGCTTGTTCAATAGATGCATAACGTTTTTCATCAAGCATCTTCTCTTTTAATATTGTAATTCTGTTTCTCATACTTGTCTCTCCTTTTCAACTTCATTATACTCATTGTATTATTGTTTTCAATACTTTTATTATTGTTTGTGATAAATAAAAAGGTATACATCATCTGCATACCTTATATCTTATCTCCTGCAATCAAATCTTCATGCTTAGCGCTCTTTTAATGTGCCTCTTCCTTCAAAGATAGAGTATTTCTATTACTGCAATGGCAATCATATGAGAACAACGGCATTATAAAAACAAAATACAGAAGTTTCACTTGTCTGATACATGATATATTTTTGTATTTTTTCTGAATCAAAGAAATAATCATAGAATGAATAGATTTCTTCAATAACGTTCTTTGACATCATTTACTCCTTTAATCTGTACGCAATGCTTTGACAGGATCCTCTTTTGCAGCTTTACGTGATGGAATTAATCCACCAAGTAATGTAAGACCAATACTTAATAATATAAGAACAACTGCGCCACTTACTGGCAGCATCGCATTGATAGAGGTCTGATTGGATACGTTATGTATAATTATATTAGTTGGAATCAATAGAAGCAAGGTAATACCAATACCCATAAGTCCTGATAATAAACCGATAATAAATGTTTCTGCATTAAATACCTGTGAAATATTATGCTTAGAAGCACCTATTGCACGTAATATACCAATTTCCTTTTTTCTTTCTAAAACACTAATATAAGTAATTACACCAATCATAATTGAAGAAACTACAAGTGAAATACCAACAAAGGCAATCAATACATAACTGATAACATCGACAATATCAGTCACAGAAGACATAAGTGTACCTACAACATCTGTATAAGTAATCACTTTGTCTTCATCTATCTTTTTCATCTTCTCATTATAATGGTCTAAATAATCAAGAACGGACTGCTTCTTTTCAAAGTCCTGAGGATAAATACTAATACTACTTGGATCATCAAAGCTGCAATAACCAAATTTTTTCATATTATTATCATAGTTTGACTGCTCTGTATTCATCATTGATTTTAAAAGTTCAGTCATATCCGCACCATCTCTATTCATTTTAATAGCCTGTTTAAAGACATCTGGATTAAAAGTAAATGCCTGAGAAAGAGATGTGGACATCTGTTTTGTGACAGTCTGCATGTAACCTGACATAATTGTATTTAATTGGGCATCAAGATGATTATCCTTGATCACTTTATTAATAAATTGATTGATAACCTGCTTAGAATCCTGTGAATTGAGATAGTTCATCATACTACTCTGTAATCCTAGTGTAAATGAATTGATATCTTCTTTTGCATAATCACTAAAGTCATCCGCGACATTCTTCATAATCTTCTGCATCTGTTCTTCAGTAATCTTTATTTCACCATTTTCTTTAATTGCATCATCAAAACCTTTCTTAATGATATCTGATGCTCTTTTGGTTTGAAGATATTTTTGAACCACCTCATTTAAATTTTCTGCTTCTTTTAAAGGATGTTCCTTTAAATAATCATTATAGCCAGATGAGATTGTAGACATAAACAATGATACATCACTTTGAGATATGTCAATTTTTATCTGACTTAAAATACTAGACATATCCATTTGTGGCATAGATATATTTATCTTGCTTGTATCAAACTGAAATGCATTCTTTAAAGCATTGTTGTCTACTTGAAACATAGATGATAAATCAAATGTCTTTTGAGACTGATCATTAAAAGATTGTCCAGTAATCACATTTATATTTTTATTTTCTAGCTGTGCTTTCACTATCTGGCTATTACTCGCATCTTTAATAATAGAAGTGGCAAGTGAGTAAGGATAATAAATACCCATAGCAAGCATAGAAGCATTAGTCGATTCTTTAGGCTGTACAACACCAACAATCTTTAAATCACTACCATTTTGTACAAGTGAATTGATATAGCTTGTATCATTACTTTTATCTTTATATACCTTATATGTATCATCATATTGATAATAAGAGGATGCATTCACTACTTTAAAAGTAATACCTAATAGATCATTATAACGATAACCTTGTTTGCCTGTTGTGATTTTAACACTTTTCTCTTCACTAAAAGCTTTTAACATCTGATCTAATTGTGCTGGGTCTCTTAAACCTAATGTATACAGCATAAAATCACTGATACCACCTTTTTTAGAGAGTACCAATACACATTCATTTTTATTTTTAGGCCAGTGACCTGCTTTTACATCATATTGATCATCATATAAAGAGGCATGAGATGGAAGAGAATAGAAAACATTCGTATTCATCATACTACTCATCATAGAATTACTGCTTGTTCCCATACCAAGTTTTTTCATTGTGGCATCAGGATTCACTTGTCTGATTCCATATTGATCATTTGCATAAATCTGTGGCAAGATACCATAATCATATTCTACAGCACGGGCATAGTTATTAATTTCTTTATGTTCCTCTATATATGCTTTTAAGTTCTTCAAATCATTAGAACCGATCTTAGAGAACATATTCTCCATCATATCCACAACCTTGACTTCACTGTTGTTTTTCTTGACTGGTTCGCCCATCATCGCACTCATATCAATTCCTGTAGATTGAATAGAAAGAGGATATTCTGATAACGTCTCTTTTTCAATGGATGAGATATAGGCATTCACACCAGTAGAAATAGAAAGAATAAGCGCAATTCCAATAATACCAATAGAGCCAGCAAATGATGTCAATATTGTACGCGCTTTTTTCGTTTTAAGGTTATTAAAGCTAAGCATTAATGCGGTTAGGAAGTTCATAGATGTCTTACCCAGATTTTTATGAACAGGCTTTTCTTCTTTAAAAGATACTGGGTTAGAATCAGAGACTATCACACCATCCTTAAGAGTTACAATACGATTGGCATACATATGTGCAAGTTCTGGATTATGAGTGACCATGACTACAAGTTTTTCTTTCGCAACCTGTTTAAGTAAATCCATAACCTGTATACTTGTTTCACTATCGAGTGCCCCTGTTGGTTCATCCGCAAGTAAAATATCAGGATTATTCACTAATGCACGGGCAATAGCCACTCTTTGCATCTGTCCACCGGATAACTGATTTGGAAGCTTATGAGACTGTTCTTTAAGTCCTACCTGACTAAGTGCCTCTTGTGCACGACGTGTTCTTTCTTCTCTAGAAACACCCGAAATTGTGAGGGCGAGTTCTACATTCGCAAGAATGGTCTGATGTGGAATTAAATTATAGCTTTGAAAAATAAAACCTATTGTATGATTTCGATAAGAATCCCAGTCCTTATCCTTATATTGTTTTGTGGAAATACCATTGATAATAAGATCTCCTGAATCATATTGATCTAAGCCACCAATCACATTTAATAAAGTTGTTTTTCCTGACCCAGATGGTCCTAATATTGCGACAAATTCATTATCTCTTAAACATAAAGACACATGATCAAGAGCTGTCTGAGTGAGTTCACCTGTATGATATTGTTTACATACATCCTTAATTGTAAGCATTCTTCTCAACTCCTTTTTAACATCATAACATAATACATCATCTATAATAATAAACATTTTTCGTGTATTTTATATTAACCCCTTGTATAAGGTGTTATCGAAAGGGTACATAACGCATTTTAATTCAAAATAGTATAAAATATGAGAAGAGGTGATAATTATGAGATCTTATTTATTCGTTTATAAAATTAAAAAAGAAGAATCAGGCGATATTTTCCTTAGAATATGTCATTCTATAGAAAATACACTTCATCCTTCTTTTATTGAAAATGGAATTGTGGATTTTGATCAGTCACGTATTCAACGCTATATTTTTCCTAATAATCGTATATTACTTTATGATGATATACAATCAGATTGCGTTATCATGCAGACTGATCAGCCCTGCACGCTTTCTACTTTAATGGAATAAATAACACATCGTTACGACCACCACAGATCATACCTAGTGTTGCACCTTCTTTATTACTTAATTCATAGTGATGAGAACGTATACCTTCTTCATTTCTAGCGTCACATATTGCCTGGTATTCGACACGTCCTCCACCAATTGTCTCAATGATTTTTTCATCTGTGACAAGCATCATGCTTCCTACACCGCGGGGGGCAGACCCTTCTTTGAATGTAATGATACAAAGAGTTCCTTTCTCTTTGGTATGATAGAGATCATTTGTCATTGTAGAGTATTGATGCGTATTTTTAATCTGGATAATTTCAGCCATAATACTAATCGCAATTTCTGCAGGTGTTTGTGAATTGATTGGAAGACCAATAGGTGCATGAACTTGTTTTAATAAAGATTCGTCATAACCTTCTTCTATTAAGGCATCCATAGTTTTTTTTACTTTACCCTTACTTCCAATCATTCCAACATAAAGAGCTTTTTGATCGAGTGCCTTTTTAAGACAGACCTTATCGTCCTTATGTCCTCTTGTCACAATAACATAACATGTATTCTCTTCTTTTGGAAAATACTGTTCTGCTTCCTCATAATTGACACAATGCACTTCCTGGGCTTCTGTAAAAATATTTTTATTCGCAAATTCTTCACGATTATCAATGACTATTGTATAGAAATCTAATAAGTGCGCTGTTTTTTCTACATATTGTGAGACATGTCCAGCACCTAATAATACTAATTTTGGCTGGGGCATGAACCACTCTTCTTGTATACATGTCACATCTACGTTGTGTTCTATTAAAGAAGCCAAAGCTCTTTGATAAAGCCCTTCAGGTTGCTTGACTTCAATAACTGCATCAGGATATCTCTTTAAATAATATCTCACAAGATATTGAATAAGCGCACCATCTACTATTTTCTCTGGATCAAGGTCTAATAATTCATAACGATGTACAACATCCTTGACTCGTTTTCCTAATCCTTTCATAGAAGTAATCAAAATAATTTCATCAGTATCTTCATCAATAACAGGTTCATAATCAGCTGGTACTTTAAGAGGGAATCCTCTTGAACCATCTGCTTCAATTAAAATAACATCTACTTCTTTTTTTAATTGATTGAGTAAATCCTGATCTAAAGCCTTGATCTTATATTCATCAAAACGATTTCCCGCAAAGGCATAGCCTTTGTTTTTTATTTCTTCATGAATTTCTTCATAAGTAGGATCAACTAAAGTATCTTCTTCTATACGCATATGTGTAGAAGTCGTCATAAGAACTGTTTTTCCTTTTTCTTTATATTGATGAAGTAATTGCTTCATACGTGTTGTTTTTCCACCTGACCCAATAATACTAATGATCATTCTTCAGTCATCTCCTTTAAGACATCAATGACAGTATTGACTTCTTCCATACTATTCATAAATGATAAGCTGAAGCGTACAATACCTCTTTCTACTGTATTAAGATGTGTATGCATCAGTGGTGCACAATGGGCACCACATCGTGTAATGATATCATATTTATAACTTAAGACATCACTGATCTTAGATGAATCATAATCTTCAAGATTAAAGGCAATGATAGGTGTATGGCTACAGGTATCATAATCACAATAAAACGAGATTCCGTTAATACGTTTCATGCCCTCGTATAAAGCATCAAAAAGCTGTTTTTCTTTTTCTTCTATTTCTTTTTGATGTTCTAATAAATAAGTCATACCTGCATTTAAAGAGGCAATACCTGGTATATTCAAAGTACCTGCTTCTAAGTGTTCTGGATAACTATCCGGCTGGTTTTTATTAAAGGAATCAATGCCTGTTCCACCTGTCTTAAGTGGATGAATGAATATATCTGTATTGACACAGATTCCTCCTACCCCGCTCATTCCTAATAATGCCTTATGACCACTAAAAGTAAGCAAGTCAATATGAGATTTCTGCATATCAATAGAGATATGACCTGCACTTTGTGCACTATCAACCACAAATAGGATATGATGTTCATAGGCTATTTGACCAATGGCATCTATATCATAGAGTTCTCCTGTCACATTAGAACTATGCGTCATCACAATCATCTTTGTGTCTTCTCTTATTTCTCTAAGAATATCTTCCTTGTAAGGTGCTGTCACAGTTAAATCAACACCTATTTGACGAAGTGGTCTTAAGACAGAATTATGTTCCGCATAAGTCGTAATGACATGATCATCTTTTGATAAGATTCCTTTTAAACATGTATTCAAGCTTTCTGTATTACCACTATTAAAAATCACATGATCAAAATAAGGAAGATTAAAATACTGTGCAATAAGTTTACGGGTAGAATATAAAAGACGATCCGTCTTAAAAGCACCTGTACTTCTTTGGGCATTCATATTGTTGTCAAGTGCATCCATTACTGCCTGTTTAACAGAGGGCAGTTTAGGAAAACTTGTTGCCCCTTGATCAAGATAAATCATGCTGCCCTCTTAAATAGAAGATAGCTTCTAATACACCACCTGCAATACATCTTGCTTTATCTGAAATAGTGAAGCAGTTCTCATATTCATCTAAACGAGGATCAATATCTGCCATCTTGAATCCCTTTGTGACATAATAACCTTCACGAATCAAACCTCTAAGTAACCCTGACATAGAAGCATATACAGGATGCTGTCCTTCCTTGTTTTCTATATAAGCAAGCACATCTCCTTTTTCAACTGTATCAGTAATCTTCTTAACCTGGTGGACAGTACCTTCTACTTCTGCATGAATGACACGTTCTTTCCCGTATCCTTTAATCAGTCCTGGAATCCCTGTATTTTTCATTGCTGGGCCTTCTTCAATCAAGCGACCTAAGCGATGTCCTCGCATTGTTTCAATCACGATATCTACATCTTTTCCTGCATTAAATCCAGGACCTAAACCTATCGTGATAGGCGCCATATTTCTTGAAGTACCCATATTCTTTTTCGCAAGTATCGCATCAATCACAATTTCTGGCTTTAAGATATCAATAGAACTCCCTTCAGGATCCACCATCATCGCAATCTTATTTTCTTTAAATACAGATTCTAATTCATTAAGTGAATGAATCAGTACGCATTCAATACCTTCTACTTCCTTATGACCATCATACACCGCTTCAGAGTATGCAACATTACGTCTAATCGCACTTGGATGGGCAATCTCTAATACAAGCACATGAAACCCACAGCGGGCAAGCTTATAAATAGTGCCAGTCGCAATATCACCGCCACCTCTTACTACTACAAGATTATCCATATTAGTTAGGCTTGATGACTTTTTCAGCCTTTTCCATTCTTTCTACAATATCATACATATTTGTAATGCTGCCCACTTTTAAATCATCTTTTAACTTAAAGAAATCCAAGCATGTTCCACAGTTCACAATTTCTACACCTTCAGAATCTAAGAATAATAAATCTTTCACTGTATCACTTTCCTGAGTAGTGATCTTAACACCTTCATTATAGAAAATAATTGTTTCTGGGAAGGCATCCTGCTTAGTAAGCGCAAAAATGAAAGATTTCATTAAGATTTTACCTAATTCCTTGTCACTTCCCAAACTATCACTGCTTATTACAACAATCTGTCCTTTCAAGATATTGTCAGCCTTCTCTTCTTCTACAACCTGTTCACCTGAGCTGATGACTACAGTATAATCTTCGTTGACTTTACTACTTACGGCATTATAACCTTTTACTTTCGCAAACTTCTTTAAGTTTTCTACAGCTGTTTCATTATCTACTAATACTTCTACAGCTTCACTACTTTCCTTTAATAATTCCTTAGTCTTTACAACTGGTAATGGACATTCTAATCCTCTTGCATCTAACTTTCTCATTTTTATTCTCCTACATATATACTTTTATCTTTTAAATCAACAACTTCTCCAATGACATAACATTCTCTTCCTGCTTCTTTAAATGCATCAAGTATGTCATCTAAGTCTTTTTTCGCAACACTCGCAAGTAATCCTCCACTTGTCTGAGGATCATACATAATTTCTTCTAAGAAGAAATTCTCCTTTTCAAATACAACTTCTTTTTCTACACTATTTCTATTTGTCTGAGCAGCCCCACTTAAATAGAATTCATCTACATAGTAAGGACAATCTCTAAAATAAGGAATATTGTTTCCATAAAGTATTGCACTCTTTTTATGATCTAACATCTCATTTAAATGAACCATTAAACCAAAACCTGTGACATCAGTCAGTGCATGAACATCATATGGTTTAAGTAGTTCTGCAGCATACTTATTAAGTGTTGTCATACTCTTAAAAACATCATCTAATACTTCTGGCGCAGCGTCTTTCATACGCATCGCATTGAGTGTCATACCTACACCTAATTTCTTAGTAAGTATAAGTACATCTCCCGTCTGGGCATTATTGTTTGTCTTAATAGAATCAACATCCACAATACCAGTTACGCTTAAGCCATACTTAATAGAAGTATCTCTGATAGAATGCCCTCCAGATAGTGTGACATGAGCTTCTTTTAACTTATCATTGCCACCCTCAATAATTCTTCCTAATATATTTAAATCTTCTTCATCGGGGAAACAAACAATATTTAAAGCCGTTCTAGGAATACCGCCCATAGCATAAACATCACTTAATGCATTGGTGGCTGCAATCTGACCATAAAGATAAGGATCTTCTACCATTGGAGGAAAGAAATCCAATGTAGAGACAATTCCTTTATCTTCCGTTATCTTTAATACAGATGCATCATCATGACTATCAAAGCCTACTAACAAGTCTGGGTCTTCATACTTATCAATCTTCTCAAGGATACGAGAGAGCTTCTTTGCGCCAAGCTTTGCGCTGCATCCTCCACCCTGACAGTAAATCTTCTCGCTCATCAGAAAATCACCTCTTTCATATAAGCATATTGTACATGTTCTTCTTCTAAGAATCTATGCCATTTCTCTTGGTCTAATTCTAAAGAGGCAAAACAGAGACCACAACCTGCTTCTATTTCTCTTGGAAGAGGAATTAATCTTCCCTGCATCTTATTTTTTGCTTTATCTTCTAAGTCTAGTGCATGGCTTGTAGAATCAAACGCAATGATCAAATATTTATCTTTCTTCATTAAATAGTTCTTGAAATGTTTCTTCTGCGAAGTCTTTCATTCTTTTTTGGAATTCATCATATTTCTTTAATAATGTCTTTCCTTCTTCGCTTAAAACACTTCCTCCTCCATTACTTCCTCCAGATACTCGTTCTAATAACTTCATATCTAGATCTTCTTCAGCTCTTTTTAATATCTTCCATGCTTTAGAATGGGACATCCCCATAACCTCACAGGCCTTACTTAAAGAGCCATACTCATCACATAAATGTAGTAACTGTGAGACACCTTTTCCAAAACAGGGTTCTTCATTAAAAAGTCTAACTTTAAAATCAAATTTTTCAGGATTATGATATGTCATCCTACCAGCCCTTTCCAAAGCCACAATTTGGGAATGTACATTGTGGACAGTTTAAACACAAACCACCTTCATCAAGCATTGCAAGTTCATCAGCAGTGATTGGATCATTGGCAACAAGTCGAGGAAGAACTAAATCAAAAACTGTTCTTTTTGCATACATCACACATCCTGGTAAACCAACAATTGGTGTATCTCCCTTATATGACAATAAGAACATCGCACCTGGTAAAACAGGTGAACCATAGCTAATAATATTGGCCCCTGTATTCTTGATTGCAAGTGGCGTCTTATCATCTGGATCAACACTCATACCACCCGTACAGATCACCATATCCACATGCATATCAAGTGCTTTTTGTATAGCACTTGTCACCATATCTGGATCATCTGGACATAATTTATGGAATACAACTTCTACATTGTATTCTTTTAATTTATCAATAATAACAGGAGTAAATGTATCTTTAATACGTCCCTTATAGACTTCGCTTCCTGTAGTAATAACGGCTGCTTTCTTAAATACAAAAGGCTTTACTTCAAGTATTGGTGTATCAGTGATTTTTGATGCTTCTTCCATCTTTTCTTTTTTTATAACTAAAGGAATAATACGCATACCTGCGAGATGATCACCAGAATGAACAACTGTATTTCCATTTCTTGTTGCAATCATCATTTCACCCATACGATTCACTTCTAATAACTTTTCTCTATTCACTTTAAATAAGCCATCAATGGTGCTTATTAATTCTATTTTACCTTCTTTAATTTCTGTTGTAGACATATAATCATTTTGACACAACTTACATAATACTTCTGCTGCTTCATTTTCATGCATCATTGTCTCATCATTTTCCCATACATAGAGGTTTTCTTTCCCTAAAGATAACAATACAGGAATATCTTCTTCTTTTACGATATGACCTTTTCTAAAGCGTGCGCCTTTTCTTACGCCTCTCACAATTTCAGTAATATCATGACATAATACTGCCCCTACTGCATCTTCTGTCTTGATTTGTTTCATGGTTTGTCCTCCTAATAGTTAAAGTTTATTTCTTATTATCCAATGTGTCAATACTTACAAAAAAAGGAGGTAAGACCTCCTAACTACTACTTACAGATAGTAAAACCGCTCTTCTTGAATGTGTCTTTAGATTCTTTAGCCTGTAAGAACTTGATTAAGTTATTTGCTTGTTCTTTATGTTTAGTTTTAGTTACACGTCCTACTGGATAAATAACAGGTGTATCTAATAGATTGTTGTTAACTTTTTCAAGTACTGTTACTTTAGAACTGCTGGCTGCATCTGTAGAATAAACTAAACCTACTTCAGCACTACCACTTTCTACCCAGCTTAATACTTCAGTGACATTACCACCTAAAGAAATCTTATTCTGGATTGCATCCCAAGTATTTGCGTTAGTAAGTGCGATTTTTGCATATTGACCTGCAGGTACTACTTCAGGATCACCTATCGCAATCATCTTCGCATCACTAATATTTGAAATACCCTTGACAGCAGTTTTTGTATCTTTCCCTTTGATTAATACAAGTTTATTTTCTAATAAATTTACAACACTCTTAGAATCAACAAGTTTTTCATCAACTAAGCTATCCATCTGTTTAGTGGCTGCACTAAAGAATACATCAGCATCTAATCCCTGTTCAATCTGAATCTGTAATTTACCACTACTGTCATAAACACCCTTTACGTTCACATTTGAATATTTCTTTTCAAAACGAGGAATAAGTGTTTCTTCAAAAGTCTTTTCAAGACTGGCTGCAGCCGCAATAGTAATTGTGACATTCTTTTCAGGCTTCTTTTCTTGACCACATCCAGCCAAACCAAATACAAGTGCAAAAACACATAAGATACTAACTAGTTTTTTCATGAATCATTTCTCCATTTTTTATAATATACATTTCATGACTCAAAGCTTTGATTTCATCCTTATTATGGGACACAAAGACAACAGGTCGATGGTAAGCATCTAGTTTCGTCTTCATCTCTTTTAAGAGTTCACCTTTTAAATCTTCATCCAAAGCACTGAATGGTTCATCTAAAAGAATCGCCTCAGCGTTATAAATAAGAAGTCTAGCTAAGGCAACACGCTGTTTCTGTCCCCCTGACAACTGTCTTGGATAACGCTTTTCTAATCCTTCTATATGCAACTCCTTCATCAGCCGAATCACTGAATCATGAATTATAGTCTTATCAAGTCTGCGGGCTACAAGAGGTGAGGCAATATTGTCATAAACTGTCATATTTGGAAATAATGCATAATTCTGAAACATATATCCAATATTTCTTTCCTGAGGTGATAAATTAATATGTTGATTAGAATCATAGAGTACTCTTCCGTCTAATACAATTCTTCCTGAATCAGGTGTTTCTATACCAGCAATACATTTAAGTGTCATACTTTTACCACTGCCACTTGGCCCCATCACACCCAAGCATATTTCATCAATCTTAAAATGAACATCTAAGTCAAATTCACTTAGTTTTTTATAGATATCCACTTCTAAAAACATATTAATAACCTCTCTTTTTCTTCTCCCATAACTGATAAATATTCAGTAATATTACAGCCGTAAAGCATATAGCGATAATAACAACAACATAGAAAGATGCGCTATGCATATCATTGCTGACAACTTCACTATAGACAGCTAAAGGCAGTGTACGTGTTTTTCCAACAATATTACCTGCCAGCATCGCTGTTGCACCAAATTCTCCCAAACCTCTCGCAAATGATAATACACCCCCACTGATAATACCTGGCAAAGCATTAGGTACGAGTACCTTGAAGAAGATACTTGTTTCACTCATACCAAGTGTTCTTGCAGCATCTACTAAATCTGTATCCACCTGTTCAAGAGCTCCTCTTGCAGAGCGATACATGATGGGAAAAGAGATGACGACTGCCGCAATCACTGTAGCACTAAAGCTAAAGGCGATACGCACACCAAATACATTTAAGAAAAATGAACCAATCGGCTGATTAACTCCAAATATCAATAATAGGAAAAAGCCCATTACTGTCGGTGGTAAAACAAGTGGAAGTGTGAAGATACCATCAAAGATAAGTTGAATGACCTTATTTTTAAGTGTCATCATCCATCTTGCTGCAAAGAGTCCTAAAAAGAATGTGATAAATATAGAAAAAGCAGCGCATTTAAATGAGATCCATATAGGTGAATAATCAATCATCACTTCTTGCACAATCGTGTGCATCTCCTTTTAAGATTTCTAAGCCATGATGAAGAGGATCTATAATAATATCCAAACTCTCCTTCACTGCCTTGACACTTCCAGGAAGATTAATAATGAGCGTGTTGTTTCTAATAACACTTACACCTCTAGATAACATCGCACGATTTGTATATTTCATAGATTCATAACGAATCGCTTCAGAAATACCTGGCACAAGTCGTGTGGCCACTTTTAATGTCGCTTCAGGTGTCACATCTCTTTGTGACAAGCCTGTACCACCTGTAGTCAAAATTAAATCATTCTCACATCGATCACTTAGATTAATAAGAGCCTGCTCAATCATCTTCTGATTATCTGGAAGGATATCTAAAGAAGTGACATGATAACCTCTTTCTTCCATATATTCCTTAATAGAAGGACCACTTTCATCCACTCTTAATCCTTGACTTCCTTTATCGGATAAAGTGAGTATTGCGACACGCATGCGTGAATCAGTAGGTGGTGTATAAGTCACTTCATCACCAGAATGAATTACTCCGCCATGAATGACTCTTGCGAAAATACCAAGTCGAGGCATAATACATTCACCTACCTGGTGATAAATACGACAATGAGCATGACAGCTTTTACCTCTCTGGGTGATTTCTAAATCCACTTCACCAATATGAACATGGCTTCCTACAACAAGCTTATTAAAATCAATACCAGAAATAAGAAGGTTCTCACCAAAAGCACCATCTTCTACATCTCCACCACGTCTTTTAAAGTCTTCTCTTTCTTCATAAGGTAATAAGCTGACCTGTCTATGCCATTTACCTGCATGGGCATCATGTTCTAAGCCAAAATCTTCTATTATTTTAGTTTCTTGTATAGGTTTCTTTTCAGTCCCCTTCTTCTCACTAATACAAATTGCTTCTATTTTTCCTGCCAATTGAATTCACCGCTCTTTCCACCTGTTTTCTTTAATAAATGAATATCTTTGATTTCCATTTCTTTACTGATTGCCTTACACATATCATAAATAGTTAATAATGTAACACTTACTGCGTGTAATGCTTCCATTTCTACCCCTGTCTTCCCTTTACATTTCACTGTCGCAAAGGCATGAATCTGATTGTTGTCTTCATCTATTTCAAAATCAACAGTGACATTAGTAATCATTAATATATGACAAAGCGGAATCATATCGCTTGTCTTTTTTGCGGCCATGATGCCGGCAATTCTTGCGACACCAAGGACATCCCCTTTTTCTATTGTATTATTTTTAATATGCTCAATAATCTCATGATTGACTTGAATAGTCCCTCTTGCATAAGCTGTTCTTTTTGTGATCTCTTTATCAGATACATCTACCATAATGGCGTTGCCATCTTCATCAAAATGTGTAAATCCCATATTACCCTCCTATTTGATTCATTACAGTACCGCTTTGTTCATCTTCGAAATGGTGCTGTTCTGGCTTCATATAAATGGCATCTCTCATTACTTCTTCTAGTGTGATTTCATTACCTATATAAGGTTTTAATGCGATACTATTCTTATGAAATAAGCATAATTTTAATGATCCTGTACTAGACAAACGCACACGATTACATTCATGACAGAACTTATGATGTAAGGCTTCAATAAAGCCAATGACACATTTCATATTCTTTATTCTTATATAATGTGCAGGACCATTGCCCAGTCTTTCTGTGATTTCTTCTATATTATAATGTGATGCAAAATATGACTGCACTTCTTCTATTCTATTTTCTCTTTTATTTGAACCAAGTGGCATGAGTTCTATAAAACGAAGACTCACTGGTAAATTCTCACAAAAATCAATCAAGCTTTCTAAATCACTTTGTGTAAAAAGTGGTCCTACAACTGTGTTGATTTTTATATTGAGTCCAATAGAAACACCATAGAGAAGATTATTTAATACTATATCAAGTGTATCTTTACCACAAATAGAAGCATATTTCTTTGAATCAAGTGTATCTATAGAGAAGTTGATTCCATCAATGCCTATATCCTTTAACTCATCCATAGTACGTGCATCTAGTAATAAGCCATTGGTTGTAAGAGTTACCTGTCTCACACCCTCTAGCTGTTTGAGCTGTCTTAAAAAAGAAAGATATCCTTTTCTTACAGTTGGTTCTCCACCAGTCACCTTAAAGTTTACTATGCCTAGTTTAACTGCCACCCTGCATATATCTAGTATTTCTTCATAGCGTAAAATATCATTATGTGAAAGAAATTTGAATTTATCTGGATTACAATATACACAATGATAGTTACATCTATCTGTAATCGATATTCTCATATAATCAATTGTACGGTTATAACGATCCTTCATGCAAACCCCTTTCCGTTATTCTCATTTGAGAATAACGCCATACATAGTGTACAATGATGTACATTAAAATACAATGATTTTGTGAAACAAATGAGAAATATCGCTTTGTTGACTTGTTTCAAACGCATTAGCGTATTAGAATAGTATCTATATTACTAAACAAGCGGAGGATAACGTATGAATTTCGTAAAAGATAGCGTAAATCAGCAGCCAATAGTAGATACAGTATTTACTATTGTTGCGAAAGCAAAGGAAGCGAAAGAAAAGTATGGAGCTGATCAGGTTGTAGATGCAACTATCGGTTCTTTATATAATGAAGAAGGTCAGCTTGTCGCATTGGACAGTGTCTTCAATTCTTTAAAGAATCTTGATAATAAGGTTCTTGCAAAGTATGCAGCAAGCTTTACTGGTAACCCTACATTTAGACAGAAGGCTTATGATTGGGTACTCGATGGTAATAGCCATCTTGAACATGAAGTAGTGGCAACTCCAGGAGGAACTGGTGCTGTATCTATGACTATTCAGGAATGTTTAGATGAAGGTCAGACTGTCATCCTTCCTGAAATTGCATGGGGTAGTTATGCATTAATGGCTCAGATGCATAATCTTGAAATGGCTAAATATTCTTTATTTGAAGGAGATCATTTCAATATTGCCTCTTTCAAGGAAACATGTCTTGAAACAATGAAAAAGCAGAATAAGTTAGTGATTGTTATCAATGACCCTTGTCATAACCCTACAGGTTATTCTTTGACTCATGAAGAATGGGATGAAGTGATTACTTTCTTAAATGAATGCAGCAAGACTCATGCTGTTGTATTATTAAATGATATTGCTTATATTGATTTCTCAAGCCGTCAAAAAGAAGCTAAGACTTATTTTGGTCAGTTTGACAAGATCAGCGATAATGTGATTGTGGTTGTTTCATTCTCATTATCTAAGTCAATGACAAGCTATGGTTTAAGATGTGGTGCAGCAATCATCTTAGGTCAGAAGAAAGAATCAGTGAATCAGGTAAAGATCGTATTTGAAAAGAATGCTCGTGCAACTTGGTCAAATATCAACAATGGAGCAATGGAAACATTTGTAGATGTATTAGATAACCATGGTGAAGAATATGATCAGGAAAGATTAAAATATGTTCACTTATTAAAAGAAAGAGGAGATATCTTCACAACTGAGGCCGATGAAGTAGGATTAAAGTATTATCCATATAAAGAAGGTTTCTTCGTTACACTTGCTATGGATAATGAAACTCGTGATAAGTACCATGAAGCTTTAATGGCAAACAATATCTTTACTGTAAAGGTTAATCTTGGTATTCGTGTCGCTATCTGTTCATTATCAGTAGAAAAGACTAAAGGTCTAGCAAAGAAAATGAAGGATATCTTAGATACAATTCAGTAAGGCAAAAGGATTGAGTCAATGGCTCAATCCTTTTTATTTGTTTTAACCAACAGTTTTATTATAAAATTCATCAGAATTCAATGTATTCTCATAGTTGATAGCACATAAAGATGTAAAGAATAGATCAAAGATAAACTTAGTAGAAATACTGAAAATAACATCTCGTAATTTCACCAATGTCTCATTGCTTTCTGCCTTGATTGTATATGTGACACATTTAGAGATTGTTCCTTTATCATCTGGTGTAATCGCGATAGTTCTAATACCTCTACGGCATAATATACGTGCATTATCCAGAATATGTCATTTAAGCCAGTTTTAGTGACCAAGATAACAACGTGAGTTGATGGAACATTTAGACTAGCATGTATCTGTAAGTCCTGATTTTCATACACATAAACTGGTTTACCAATTGGCATCAAAACATGTTGCGCATAATGCGCAATATTTGCGTTCATATCTGTCGCAATAATATCAATTGCCTCACATTTATTTAATACATCAATAATTTCATCATATTGTGCAAGTGATATATTATTTTTTGTGCGTGCGATTACATTATCATAAAGCTGCGCTGTTTTATTAATGCATTCAAGTCCACTATCATTTTTGTTAAGTTCAACTTTAGGCATATGCATATCACGTAGTTTTAATACAATATCAAATTTAAAGTCATTAAAATTGGCATAACCGAACTTTCTAGAGAGTCTCAATATAGATGTTGGATTAGAATAAGTCAAACGTGCTAATTCTCTTGAAGACATATAAGGCACCTGATCTAAATGTTCGATAATATACTGACAGATTGATTTTTCAGCATCACTGAGTTTTTTATTTAATTCAATACCTTTCTGAAGGTTCCCTCCAGATTCTATAAGTTCATCTAATAACATAACTTTTCCTCCCTTATACGCATAAAAAAGGTACTTTCCCGCCTAGAAAGTACCTAGAAATGATTGATTATTCAGCCTCAGACTGTTTAGCCTGATACTTTTCGTAAGCAATCAAGAA
>NZ_FR898775.1:0-15362 GCF_000437715.1 Catenibacterium sp. CAG:290 | reverse complement strand
TTTCGATATTTTTTCAAGCATTCCCTGGTACACTGTATTTTCTTTCAGCTGATCTTCAACCTCATCAATCCAGGTATCCAGCAGCAACTCCAGCAGTTTCTTTGTGTCACCGTCATCATTTCCCAATATTGCTTTTTTAATTTTTCCAAGCATTGCTCCATAGGAGATCATTTGAGCCTGTCCCATATAAAAATGGTACTGTTCTTCTATCATTTCCTTTTCGCTTTCCAGTCGGAAATATTGATGCACTGCCTTATGCTCTTCTGTCGTTAGACTGATTGCCTGATTCGACTCCATAAATGTTTCTATTACTGGATACCTCTCTGTAAGTTCCAGTATTTTATTTTGCAGTCTCTGGTATTCCGCATCATGCTTTTTCAGATAGGTGCAAACCTGTTCTCCTATCCGTATCCCCAAGCATTGCTCATTCCAGATGATATCTGGCTGTGTTGTCATATCGGTGTCTCCCTTCTGTGTAGTTTTCCTGTTCCAAGCACAAGACTATACCACACTTCTGGGAGAAAGCTATTCACCAAACCTACTGAAATCTCCTGGCAGATCCTGTGCAACCTATCCCTTTTCCCACAAAAAAACTGGTATGAAAGACTCCTTGTTCTCTCATACCAGCTATCTATTTCTTATTTAACTGAATACACATTCTTTTCTATTCTCTGTGTATCCTGTACTTATTTATGGCAAAAATCAGACTACAGACACGCTATACACTCTTATGCTACATAATCCAGTTTACTGCATCCTGGTTCAAAAGTAACATTAGAAATATTTACTTCTTGATTATTAATAGAATAGAGATAACTATTACCTACAAAATACTTAGCATATGCAGTATTCAATTCACCAATAGGATAAGGACTCTGTTTCTTGATATCTTCTAAAGTATAATTCATGATTATTTCTCCATTTCATGTATACATCTGATCGCATTTAAAGTACGTGGATAACCAATATAAGGCATGCAGTTAGAAATCACGTTAAGGAGATAATGTGCATCATTACCTACATGGAAGTTTCCACCAATATGAGATTTTAATTGTGGTTCAGTGCCGAGTGCTGCTAGATAACAGAATGTAATCATTTCTCTTTGTGCTCCAGTGAGTCCTATTCTTGTATAGTTATCACCAAAACAGTTACCTGCGAGCCATCTCTTGATATGGCGTTCTTCTTCAGGACCACTTGTTTGGAATCCTCTCATATGTTCACCAAAGAGTTCACATTGTTTTTCATTACCAAGTTCTATACGATTGTCTTTATTTGTGGTAGATGCGCTCTTTAATGGTTTATTCACATGTTTATTCATAATAGTGAGGAATGGATAAACCATCCCAATACCAAGATAAGCCACGGCTTGATAAAGGACTTCCTGGATTTCATCAGCTGTGAGATATTTCAATAAATCATCCAACATATCCTTAAATAAATCATGAGCTTTTGTACCTACAAGTACTGCAGTAATAGATAAGTATCTACTCTTATCATCTAAAGTGGTATCATTGATTACTTCTTCACCTATAAAATGTGAATAAAAGTCATAAAATTCTGGATCTTTGTCTTTAAAGTTTTCCATAAATGTATATTTCATAGTCTTCACCTCTATGTCTATTTTATTAATAATAAGTAGAAAAGTACAATGCCAGTTTTGTATTATGCTATAATGTGGGTGCATAGTGAGGAGGAATATTACATGATTGAAATTGGACAAGTCGAACAATTATTAGCTGTTTCTAAATATGGAACATTATCTAAAGCGGCTGAAGCATTACATATCTCTCAGCCAGCTCTTTCTCGTGCCATGCAGAAGCTTGAAGAAGAACTGCAAGTTCCTATTTTTGACCGTGAAAAGAATCGTATTACTTTAAATGCGACTGGTAAAGTTGCTGTTGATTATGCACAGAAGGTATTATTTTCTGCAAATGATATGATTGCTCGTGTACGTGAATATGATCGTATGACTCATACAATTAGTATTGGATCATGCGCACCTGCACCTTTATGGGACTTAGTACCTTATGCTAGTAAGATATATGAAGATATGGCTATTTCTTCAGAAATAAAAATGCCAGATATCTTATTATCTGGTTTAGAGAATGATTTATATACAGCTGTTGTATTAAATAAAATTCCTGATAGTAAAGAATTATATTATGAGTTGTATGATACAGAAACATTATATTTCTCATTAGCACCTGATCATCCTCTTGCTGATAGTAAAGCATTATTCTTTAAGAATCTAGATGGTCAGACAATGCTTTTGTATTCTAGAACTGGTGTATGGTATCCAATGCATTTAGAAACACAGCCTCATACTCATTTTATTCTTCAGGATAATAGAGAAGTATTTATGGATCTGACTCAGAATTCTACTCTTCCTACATTTATTTCTAATTTATCTATAGAAAGAGATGGCAAGCCAGATAATAGAAAGATTATTCCAATCATAGATAAAGAAGCGACTAATAGTTTCTATCTTGTATGTAAGAAAAAGAATAAGAAACTATTAGAACCACTTTATCGTGCTGTAGAAAAAAGATTAGAAAAGAAAAAGAAGTAATAAAAGATATATCATGAAATTCAAAAATTCAATGTAAAACAATATGTCAAAAATTCAATGTAAAACAATATTGACAGCAGCAACTAAAACTGTATAATGTACTTAACAGAACCCACCACGCCTCTGATTTTCATGCGCAACCCGGTGGGACTTTTTTATTTATGAGGTGCTCTATGTATCAATATTCAAAACAAATATTAACAATAGCGCAACAAGTTCAATCTTATAAAAATGCTGGAATGTTGATTACATCACATAGTGATGTAGAAAAAGCATTAAAATCAATTGGATTTTATCGTTTGCGTGGATATTCATTTCACTTATATGATAATTCTTCAAAAAAGTATGTTCCAGGAACAAAATTTGAAGATATTTTAAATTTGTACAAATTTGATCAGCAATTATCTTCCTTAATTTTTTCAATGATATCAAAAATTGAGGTAGCTTTAAGAGTACGTTTAGTAGATGCTCTACTTATAATACATAACGATCCACTTATTCTGCATGATTCATCGATTTTTAAACAGAAGCAATTATATTGGAATAATATGTCTGCAATAGCGTCACAAATTGCACGTTCCAATGATGTGTTTATCAAACATAATTTTGACAAACACGATGGAGAAGTACCAGTATGGGCCGTTGTTGAAGTTCTTTCATTTGGTACACTATCGAAGATAATAAAGAATTTAAAAACCGGTATAGGAAGTTCATATTCTATCCTAGCGAGTAATTACCAATACAAATCAAAAAAAGGAAATTCAGTAAATCCATCACAAAAAATGCTTACTTCATGGATACAGGGAGTTTCAGTATTGCGTAATATATGTGCTCATAATTCCAGAATTTATAATCGAACAATAAATACGACACCAGAAATCCTAGATGCAGATAAAATTACGCCCAAGCCAACACATAATGGTTTATATCAAATCTTACTAGCAATGAAGTATCTTCGTTCATCCGATGAAGAATGGACAATATTTGTAGATGATTTAGATGAACTCATCCAGAATAATAAAGTCAATCTCTCAGCAATGAATTTTCCCTCAGATTGGAAAACACATTTAAGTATATAAGTATCACAAAATTCTTAAAATAGTTAGACTTCCAAAGAAGTATCAATCTAATCATTTCATTCAATATGGGGCAAAATATTCCATCCTATACAGAAAAAGAAGTAGTTATTAAAAACTACTTCTTTTTAGAATCCTAGATAACCTAGAATAGCACTGACATAGAATAAGATACCTGCAACGATTAATAAATAGTTAGACCAAGTGTTTTTCTTCTTTAAATAGAATGTATTCGCCTGTTCCCCTAAATAAATAGGATATTCCTGTCCTTTTACATAATCTTTTTCAATCTTTTCTACTTTAAATTCCTGGATAGATGCCTGGTTATACTTCTTTGTACCATAAGAATACTGGAAGATAGGACGACAATATAAGTTATTGACTTTCTTATAACCGTGGTAAATTCCTTTAATTTCTCTTTTATCTTTCTTAAAGAAGATTTCATAGATTCCATAAGCCATGAGTAATGTTCCTAAAATAATAGATAGGATAATCATGAATGGAGATCCTGATTTAAAAGAGAAGAATGAAGTGTTCATATTCATATATTCTACCTCCATAGAGTATTCTACCAATATTTCGTGAGTAAACAATATTTTTTTTGATTTTTCGTGTATAATATAGAATGTAATTAAAGGGGGGGTCTCATGGATATTATTAAAAACTTAAAGTCACGTTTTGATTCTGTGCAATGTGATTTTCTTATTGCGATTGCCGCAATATTCCTTCCTTTCTATATTACTGTAGTGATTCATGCAATTATATTCTTTAAATGGATCAAACAGGGTGAAGTAAAGAAAGGTTATGAAGAAACAAAACGAAGCAAATATATTATTTTCTTCTCAGCACTTATTTTCTTAACAAGTGTCTTTTACCAGAACTGGCCAGGAGCTGGTGTATCATTAGGTTATTTAATGTTATATAGTATGACACTTGTATATAGACGTCATGCAAGTGAAGAACTATTTGATACAATGTTGAATATAGTGATTGGTTTAAGTGTATTTGCAGCTGTATGGGCTATTATTGAATATATCTACATCTTAAGACAGTTTGATCTTGAGGGATGGTATTTGGTTGTATTTAATGCACCACAGTATCGTACAAATGCGATGTTCTTTAATGCGAACTACTATGCAATGATGATTGAGTTCTTTGTGGCTATTTGCTTCTATAAGTTCTTGAAGTATACTCATAATCATGGATTTATGGATCATATTAAAGAAATAGTGATTATTGGTTTAATTACATTACTTAACTTATTCTGTCTATATTTAACAGGATGTCGTACTGCATGGCCTGCACTTGCTGGTGGTCTTGCGATTATGTTGTTGTTTAATCGTAATTACAAGAGTTTTGGTGGTATTTGTGCTGTAGGTGCAGCGGGTGTTGGTTTCTTTATTGCGAAACCTCAATATATTCCACGTATGAGCAATATTGTGAAGTACTTAGGGGTAAGAAAACATATCTGGGAAGTTGCTATTCAGAACATTAAGACACATTTCTTATTTGGTGAAGGTCCTATGACATACTGGCATATTTATGCACAATATAGTGGGCATCCTACACAGCATTCACATAATATCTTTATTGATCCTGTTTTATGTTTTGGGATTATAGGATTATTGGTGATCGCACCGTTCTTCATTGAAAATATTAAACGTTTATATCGCTTATTAAGAACTAAGTGTAACCCTACTCTTGTTGCTTTAATTGTAGGCTATATTGTGATGATTTATATTCATGGATTACTTGATTATACAATCTTCTTTGTGTCAACTGGATTCTTATTTGCAATGATAGTAAGCAGCTTTGACATTTATAGAAAAGAAATTGATCAATAAGGCAATGATTCATTGCCTTTTTAATAAGGAGAAAAAGAATGGATAAAAAACTTTATGAGACTTATGTAAGAATCTTAAACAAGGAACTCGTAACTGCCATGGGATGTACAGAACCTATCGCAATTGCGTATGCAGGAAGTCTCGCAAGAAAGACATTAGGTGGTATGCCAAATAAGATATTAATTGAAGTCAGTGGTAACATCATCAAGAATGTTAAGAGTGTTATTGTGCCTCATACTCATGGAAATAAAGGTATTGAAACAGCTGCCTGTATTGGGATTACAGGCGGAGATGCAGAAGCAGAATTAGAGGTTATTAGTCATGTGAAGGAAGAAGATATTGTTGCGATGACTGAACTTATGAATAGTGCTTCTATTAAAGTACAGCCTTTAGAATCCCCTTATTCTTTAGATATTCGTTTAACTGTATCAAATGATGAACATGAAGCAATGGTACATATTGCGGGAACACATACACATATTATAGAAATGACAAAAGATAATGAAACTATTGTATGTGGAGAAGCATTAAAACAGACTATTGATGAAGATTATCTCACTCTTACTATGCATGATATTTATACTTTTGCGAAAGAAGTAGAGATTGATGATGTAAAAGAGTTATTAGATCAGATGATTGCATGTAATACTGCCATTGCACAAGAAGGAATGCATGGTGATTATGGGGCTAATATTGGTAAGGTGATTGCGATTAGAAAAGATTTACCAAGTCTATTAAAGGCCTATGCAGCAGCTGGTAGTGATGCAAGAATGAATGGTTGTGAACTACCTGTAGTGATTAATTCTGGTAGTGGTAACCAAGGATTAACTGTATCCGTACCTCTTATTGTTTATGCAGAAAGAGAACATTTAGATAAAGAGAAGTTATATCGTGCTCTTGTGATTTCTAACTTAACAGCCATTCATTTAAAGACTGAGATTGGTCGTTTATCTGCTTTCTGTGGTGCAGTGAGTGCGGGTGCTGCATGTGGTGCAGGACTTGCTTATTTAAAGGATGCAAGTGAAGAAGTGATGAATCATACAATCGTGAATGCCTTAGCTATTACTTCTGGTATTATCTGTGATGGTGCTAAAGCAAGCTGTGCTGCAAAGATTGCGGTCAGTGTAGAAGCTGGTATTCTAGGTTATGATATGTATATGAACGGTCAGCAGTTCTATGGTGGAGATGGTATTATTTCTAAGGGTATAGAAAATACAATCCACAACATCGGTGTATTAGGAAGTCAGGGTATGGCTTCTACTGACCAGGAAATTATTAAAATCATGTGTGAATAGTAAAAGCTGCCGATTGTGGCAGCTTTTAGTGTCCTATTTCGTCATATGTATATAAGTGTATATCATGTTCTTTAAGATACTCTTTGAGTTCTTCTGAACATAACATCTCTGCTTCTTTTGTACGATCAAGAGTGAGAGAAGAAGTACGTAGTATTTGTGCATCTAGATATCCTGGATGACAAACTAATAAATCACAACCATCATCATGTGCATTCTCTACCATTTCTTTAAAAGATTTAAAAGGATCATAGCCTTCCTTCATACTCTCCATATGCATATAGAGTTTTTCTCCTGCCAGATCAACAGGTGTCCCATCAAAAGAAATATCATTGAACTTTAGATTGTGTCTTTTCGCAACAATTTCAATACCTTTTAATAGATTATCACTGGCTACTGCATGAGCTTCAAAATAAGAAGGTTCAAGATGAGTTATCTCTTTAAATCTTTTATATTGTGCTTCTATTTCTATAATTGCTTCTTCTAGTACTACAAAGTCTTCTTTACTTTGTCTATATGTTCTACTTGACTTAAATTGTCCATTCCCATCTACAAGACTTGGAATAAGTTTTGAATCACTGATAGGAGTACCAATACATACATTGGTATGCTGTCCTAAACAGATATCTAAATCCTTTACAAGTTCATAGCCTTCTACAGAATCAGGCATATTCACCATAAAACCAATATTCTTAATCACACCATTTTTTACTGTATCATATATACCATAATTCACACCTCGGCTGTAACCTAAATCATCAGCACGTACCATAATCTTCATAACAAATCCTCCTAAATAAAAATGATCCTGGTTATCATACTTATTATATATATACAATACATAATAAGATCATACCGCCAGGATCACTTCTTTCTATATATAGTTTACCTTATAGTGTAAGCGTTGTCAATTAAGACAAATAAAAAACCAAGTGCACTGCCACCTGGTCTAAACGCAATATATTTCCGCGACTAGACGAATATTATTGCGTTTTTATTATATGTGATATTCTTCTTTTATGCAAGAGAAAGAGCTGTAACGAATAGCTAACGAATAGAGAAAGAGCTGTAACGAATAGATAGTTCTGATTCCATAATGCCGATTCTCTCAGCCAATGCTTCATTTGTAATCTCAACCGTGTAGTGTTTCATATCAATGATTCTCCCTGAATTTAGCGAACGCTTCCGTTGCATTTTGCACTCTTCCTGCATCTATATCATTGTAACCTTTTTCCAATTTCTGATGGATTTCTTCTGTTGTCATGCCATCTGTATGAATCGATACTGGTGCATTTGGTAAAGAAACAGAAAATGGAATTCCACCTGTAAGAGAAATTTGATTCAAATACATATCAATCGCTGTTGACATAGGAACACCTAACTGAGACAATACTTTTTCTGCCCTCTCTTTGACGACTGGGTTTACTCTTAAATTTAGTGTTGCTGTTTTTCCCATAATCACACCTCCTTGTTTCTTATATGGTAACGCTATTTCTCACATGTATCTACTTTAAAATTAAGGAATCTATACTCTTGTATTTTAGTCATTTATATTCCTTTACAAAATGTATTTTTTGTTGTTTTACTCCACCTGATTCTTTACTCTTTTTAATATTGATATCTACAGTTGGAGTCACATCAGATAAGGACACTTTTCTATAAGAAACAATTGTTCCATCTGATAATTATGCAATAGTTAGCTTTCAAACAAAAAACCATATACCCAATCGGATATATGGTCCTGTATCTTATGTTCCGTTTGGGCTTTAGTTCTAAAGGGCAATGTAACTACAATAGTCTACGCCTTAACGACATAGACTGTTCAAACCAGCGAATGATGTCTCCATCATTTTGCGGCAGCAGTCCGTATCCCCGAAGTAACCTCACTTATCGATTTCATATATATTTTAAAATACCTACTACTCATCCACAATAGACAAAATATATAACTTTGACAAAATAAATGGTGCCGACTGCAGGAATCGAACCTGTGACCTACGCGTTACGAGTGCGTTGCTCTACCTACTGAGCTAAGTCGGCATCTAACTATAGTATAGTCTTCTTCTATTTTAATACAAGTAAAAACCACTGGAGGAGAGCCAGTGGTTCTAAAAAACAATTTAATACAATTAGAAGGGAGTTTTATTTATGAATCGTAAACAGGACGCTTTTATTATTAGGGAGTGGCCCTCTTTACAGTTATTAATATAGTCTTAGTATATGAACTAAGTATGAACAAAAACAAAAAAAGATCTGACTCCCTATTTCAGACCTTTCCAAGAGCTATTCTAATCGTAATACGACTCCCACAGTCATATTAGCATACTTTTTCTATTACAACAATATTTTTGTTACGCTTTGTTTTCCATATCCTTTATTTTTTCAATAAAAGCAGGATCATATTTCTTTCTTAGGCTCTTTCCAGCAATATAGTTTGGAGAAGTTATTAGGGGACCATACTTTAACTGGATGCAGGCATCTAGATATAAGCCAAATATAGATGAAATATAACTATATGACTTGTTTAATGCATAAATATGGTAGAGGTTTAAATCATTGAAAATGGATTTATCTGCCACAATACAGGCTACTAGTTTAGAACCTTCATAAATAGGATATACGTAACCTGTTTCTAATCCAACTCTATACATCTTATATTTAACACCGTCATACTTTAATACAAAGTAACCTGATTGAGATGTAAAGCCTGTTTTCTGATAGATTACACCTAGACTTTCTTCTTCAAATAACATTCCATATTTCTTATGTCCTACCTTATCCCATTCAGGTTTTATTTTGTCAGGATCATAGATTAATGAGAATTTACGTGAGAGAAAATTACCTTGAATTTCTCCTCCCTGATTAAACTGTTTAGGTAAAGAGGCTCCACCAAGTTTATTATTTCCTTTTGCGATTTCGTAATCTATATTAAAAGTAGATAGGATTTGGTTTAAGTCTATTATCATAATGAGTTCACTCCTTTCCCATATTTTAACATTATTATTCGCTTTTAAAAAGAGTTCATTATGTATATAATTAATTAGAAAGAGGTGAAGTGTATGGCTATTAAAGTAAAAGCAAAAGATGCAGATACTCTAGAGGAAGAACTAGAAGAATGGTCATTAGGTGTCAATCTTGTAAATACAGCACCTACTCAAACAAAAGAAACCGTCACTTTTAGTACAGACCAAATAAAAAAAGATAAGTCTAAAAGAACAACTTATCTTAATGATGATCTAGAAGATCCTTCTTTATAAGCACTTAGGTGCTTATTTTTTTTCTTTTAAAAGATCTCTGATTTCTTCTAATAATACAATGTCTTCTGGCTTTGGTGCAGGTGCTGCTTTTTCTTCTTCCTTCTTACGGAAACTCACGACCTTATTAATCGCTTTAATACAGATAAAGATACAGAAAGCCATTAATAAGAAGTTAATGAGGTTAGAAAGGAATGATCCATACTTGATATTAATATTATTAATCTTAAGAGTTAATTCTGTAATATCAGATGGAATCTTAATGATTGCAGATAATACAGGCATGATAATATCCTGTACAAGAGATGTGACAACAGCAGTAATAGCAGTACCTAGAATGACACCGACAGCCATATCAATAACATTGCCTTTAAATGCGAATTCTTTGAATTCGTTCCATAGCTTTTTCATGTTGTATCTCCCCAATATTTAGTTTATGCAGCAGGTGTTTCGTCTTCTTCCTGATGACCGCTTATAGCCTTAATGAATTCCTTGCCGATAACAAATGCCTGATCAAATGGATTGATTAATAAAGCGTCATATTCTCCAGCACCGAAGAATGTAGCAATATGCTGATTAAATGGACGACATTCGCTGATTAATACCTGTCCTTCCTTTAATTCAACATTATCTTTGATTCCCCATTTATCAATCTGTTCATTAGATGTAAAGAGTGGGAAATAGCTTAATTCATTACCTTCATCATCTTCTGCAGATAATGAAGGAATAATCATAGATGCATCCTTTTTTAATTCATATGTGCCATCTGGTAAAGTAACTAAATCTGATTTATTCACAATCGTCATTAATGCAAGACATGAGCGTTCAACTACATCTTCCATAAGTGATTGGAATTTATCTTTTTCTTCTTCACCTTGCGCTTCCATATATTCATCATATAACCAAGAGAACTCCATATTACCTGGTACTCTATGACCAATTGTTTCATGATGGTCTACACCATCGTTTTCTTCAACGCCCATATTACTTAATGTATCTCTACCTAGAGTAAATGCATCTGTTTCTGGATCAATAACCATGCCATAGATTTCATCATCACCTGTATTAAATAATTCATTCAATAAGAATTCATAGTCTACTTCTACTAATGCATTATGACGATCTGGGAAATCAGAATCTTCTAGAATAGAAGAGTTCTGTGCATTTTCTACAGTAGTATAAATTGCATACCATTCATCTCCGTCATCATCACATACTGTCTGTAAGAAGAATGAATCTTCATCATCATCGTCTACAGAAATATATGTAAGGAATGTAGAAGCCTTTAATGTATGCATTAAATCATCTTCTAGTTTAGTGGCAGTAAAAGAAGCTTCTCCATATTTACCACAGCTTTCTTTCCATTCTTTATCAGTTGTTTCTACTGGTGTTGTGTTTAATAATGGTTTACTCATTCTTTTACTCCTCCCCTTCTATTAATCCCATTGTAGTTAGGATTTCTTTTGTAAGTACAATATTATCTGTGAATGGATTAATAACGAGTGCATCAAAGGCTTCACCATTATTAAGTCCTCCTAGATGAGTAACAAGATCAGCAGTCAGTAGCATAGATTTTCTTTCTTCATCTTCAGCATTCCAGCCATCTAATGTTTCAATATCTTCCTGTGATGTAAAGAGTGGAACAATATTAGCCTGATCACCATTATCTTCACTTGATAACATTCTAATCGCAAAATCTGCATCTGATCTAGCAATGTATGTATTACCATCTTCTACTACTAAATCTTCTTTTCTTACCATAATAGGTAATGCGAATAAAGCATCATCAAATGCTTCCATCATATGAGTAAAGATTTCAGCTTTCTTATCATCATCTTCAGTATTCTGGAAAATCTTCCAAAATTCTTTAATAAAGATATTTGCAGGAGTAATGTTACCTAAATCTTCTGTATGATCTAAACCATTACATAAACGTTTAGAAATCTGTACTAATTCTTCTCTTGTAAGAATATAGTCATCACTAAATGGGTTAATCACAATACCATCAATTTGATTACCATCAGCAAATGTAAGTTCTTTTGCTAGGAAAGCATAGTTGACTTCTACTGCTTCTACTTTTCTTCCTGGCATTGATGTTTCAGGTTTCGCAAGACTGCTTTTTAATTCTTTTAATGAAGTATAAACAGAAATAAAATTCTTACTTCCATCCTGTGGTGAGATAGTAAAGAATGAATGATCATATTCTAAATTTTCACCACTTTCTGGTAGATTCATATAACCATAATAATGTGATTCTGTTAGGTTCTTAAGGAATGCTTTGTAGGCTGCTTCTTTGTCATCCTGAGCTTGTTTCCATGCATCAAGGGAGTCAGTCCATCTTGATGTAGTAAATGCTTGAGCATCTTTTAAAGGTTTGTAATTCAACTTGTTTTCCTCCTTAGTTGATAGTTTCTTTATTATAAAACATTTCATCTAACATGTCTTTAGAAAACCCTAGATGATCTGTAAAAGGATTAATGAGAATACCACAAAATGCATCACTAGAAAAGAGTATATCTCTGTATGAATCAAATGACTGACATGTAATAATCATTTCCATGTCTGGTTCATCATGATCAAGATTCATTCTTTTAATATCATTTAATCCTGTAAATAAACTAATATAGAGTTTATTAGGATCAGCATGAGAACACATAAGTGGTTTGATATAAATATCAGCACCTGTATGCATTGCAAGTTCTCCTGTCTTATTTGTATATAAGTCTTTCTTATTTACAAGTACTGGACAGGCAAAGACCCCATCCTCCATAAGGTCTTCTACACTTTCTTTTAATAACTCTTTTATATGAGGATCTTTACCATTAGAATGATAGATCTTCATATTCTTTCTAAACTTTAAATTAGCTGGCACAAGACTTGGTAAGTCTTTATGATGATTGATCCCTATTGTTGTATTGTGTCCTATACAGTTTAATAGTTTTTCATCAGCTATCAGCTTTTGTGAGAAAGGATTAATCACTAAACCATTCAACCCTTCTGTACGCATATATATCTCTTCTAAGAGACGTTTATAGGATGCTACCATTATTTCTACCTGGTAGCCTTCTTGTGGTTCTGGAAGGTCTATATAGTCTGTTATTTCCTTTATATTTGTGAAAGCAGGTAAATAGGATTGTTGTTGCTCATTAGATACAGAAATGATTTCATAATCGGAATTATCATTGTTTAATGGTCTTTGAACCATTACAAGATAATCTGAATGAGATATTAAATAATGAAAATGTTCTGTAATATCTGTATTTAAATTATAGTCCTGATACCAAAGGTTAAAGAAATCATTCCATTCTTCATCATCAGGATAATATTGTGGTGATACAATACTTAAACCATTGTAATCCATTAAAAAACCTCCTTCCTTCTCTATTGTACCATGTTAGAGATAATAAGAGGTTTGTATTCTTCAATTATTTGATTAAATCTAGTACTTTCAGAAGATTTTCTTTTACGCAAAGTAGATGAGGTTGTGTCATATCACTAATATCTACTAAATCAGGTACTCCAATAACATCTATACCTGCAGCATCTGCCGCAATAATACCATTTCTAGAATCTTCTAGAATGAATGTTTCTTCTTTCTTAAGCTTGTATAGTTCTATAGCTTTATTGAATATTTCTGGATTTGGTTTAGCACGAGTGACATGATCACCACATACAAACTTATCAAAGTACTTGTCTAAACCTGCAGACTTGAGAGAGAATAGTACATCTGGTTCAAAAGTAGAACTAGTAAGGACCAATGTATAACCATTATCTTTTAGATATGTTAATAGTTCATGAGCTCCTTTTTTAACTGGCATAGGGTTTGTTTCTAAGTATTTTCTTGTTCCTTTGATCTTGTCATCTCTGAAACGAGTAAAGTAGTATCTATTACCTGTAAGTTTTTCTAGTATTTCTTGTGATGCCAGGCCATTTGAACCAATTGATCTATAGGCAGCTTCTGGATTAAATGGCTCATTATGACTAGCAAATACTTTTTCCCACATCTTGATTCCTAAAGCTTCACTATCTATGAGCAGTCCATCCATATCAAATAATACATTCTTCTTATTTTCCAACATTCTGTAATTCCTCCATATCAATACTGTATCATTATATAGTGAGATTGGGTATATGTAAAATAATTATTGATAGCGATTACAGTTTGTGCTATAATAATAAACGAAAAGAAAAGCAAAAAAAAAAGACTTGAATATTCCCCCATTCGAGTCTTTTTTTTGCGTTTAATTTACTTTTTTTGATGCCTGCATGTATTCTTTTTGACACTTCTCAACGAATTGGGCAGCCATTGTAGTTGTATAATGTTCTGTTTCTTTGATGTACTCATCGACATATACATCTGTATGATGATTAAAGGAATGTAAGAAGCCACTTAGGAGCTTTGTTAACTCATTGTAGTAATTAATGCCATCTTGTTCAGGCATCATTCCAGTCATCAAAGAGTAGTAAAGACAAAAGTTAACAGAACCAGGACGATTAGATGTCATAGCATCTATACCATACCAAATTGGATTCTCATCTATTGTATATGGTCCGTTTTCCATCATAGTATATACTTCTTCTGGATCAAAGGGTATGTGTGCTTCTTCGTAGAAATTGTCTAAGAGTTTAATTTGATGTTCTCTAGAGAGGGTACTGTGAGAAACGATTTGATAACTTATTCCTAAACAGTAGGTTTCGAAGCAGTCTAACGCCTTGATGTTTTTGAAGAGTTGTTTGTACATACTACTGTCTTTTACATTAAGATAGAGTTCGTTGAGTTTGCGTTTAAATGCGTGGAATTCAGATAGTTTCATAGTTGTTTACCCCTTTCCAATAATTATTATACTGATTGATTTATTGATTTCAAGAAATCAAAAAGTGTATAAATTCAAGAGGAAAACAGCTCTATTCAAGTAACTGATATCACATCACTATAGCATTCAACTCACCAATGATCATACTCAATAAATAAGAATAACATCCATAATAACACAACTATAAAATTATGAATTTTTGCGAGAATACGAACAGAAGTTATAATACAAGACACCGTTAAGATAAAAATGAAAAACAAAAATGCAATTCCACACTATTCTAGCGTATCTTACATTCTTATTTTATCATTAGCATAAATAACACAACACTAAAACTTCATCAACGAAAGTTGGAAAAATTTTAATTCAGTTCAAAATTACACAACCCTAAAACCTTTTAACCTTGATTGACATACCGCTATTAGTTTTAATTCAGTTCAAAATTACACAACCCTAAAACCGTCGCGCTCTTGCTTGCTCTAACCTTTCAGTTTTAATTCAGTTCAAAATTAC
>NZ_FR898774.1:3399-20065 GCF_000437715.1 Catenibacterium sp. CAG:290 | reverse complement strand
AAATTTAGGAAACCCCTAGTTATTTTAAATTACCCAAATTTGTTTAGAATTCTTTGATAGCTTTGATTACATCTTCTACAGTTAAATGGAATTCCTTGAATAAGTCTGCTGGCTTACCTGAAGCACCAAATGTATCCATAGTGACATATTTGCCTTTGAATCCTGCAAATTCACCCCAAGATAAACGGCTTCCTGCTTCTACAATAATTCTATTTTCTACACATGATGGTAAAATAGATTCCTTGTATTCTTCAGACTGTTCTCTAAATAATTCCTGACAAGGCATAGAAACGATTCTGATATTTAAGTTAGGGTCTTTTAATTGTTCTTTAGCTTTGACTGCTAAGTCTACTTCTGAACCTGATGCAATGATGATGATATCTGGCTTACTCATACAATCATCAATAATATAACCACCTCTTAAGGCACCTCTGTTACTGCCTACCATCTTAGGTAAGTCCTGTCTAGAAAGGATAAGAGATGTAGGTGTTTCTTTTGAACTCATTGCGACATACCAGCCGGCTTTTGTTTCAAATTCATCACATGGTCTAAATACATACATGTTAGGCATTGCACGAAGCATAGTCAACTGTTCTACTGGTTCATGTGTTGGTCCATCTTCCCCTACACCAATACTGTCATGAGTAAATACATAAGTAAGTGGAAGCTTCATTAATGAAGATAAACGAGCCATAGGTTTTACATAGTCACTAAATGCAAAGAATGTAGCCACATATGCTTTTAATCCACCATACAACATTAAACCATTACCTACTGCAGCCATAGCCTGTTCTCTTACACCAAAGTGAATATTACGTCCATCATAGTTATCTGCACTGAATTCACCTTCACCATTTAATACTGTCTTATTAGAAGGTCCTAAGTCAGCTGAACCACCAATGAAGTTAGGGGCAAAGTTCTTAATAAGATTCATTGTTTCACCACTTGCAGCTCGTGTTGCAATATTGTGATGTTTATTAGCCCAGAATAATGGGTTATCCTTAAAGATTCTTGCAAAATCAGGGTTAAAATACTGTTCCCATACAATCTTCATTTCTGGATATTCTTCAAAGTATTTATCCTGCATAGAAGTCCATGCATCATATAAATCATCTACACGTTTTTGTGTAGAAGCTAGATAGTCATATACGTCTTCTGGTACATAGAATTCTTCCTGTGGAAGACCAAGTTTTTCTTTAAGTGCTTTGATGTTATCTGCGCCTAATGGTGCACCATGAGTGCTTTCCGAACCTTCATTTGGACTATCTTTACCGATTGTAGTCTTGATTTCAATGAACTTAGGTTTTCCTTTAATAGTTTTTGCTTTTTCTAATGCGGCAAGTACTTCATCTAAGTTATCTCCATCTTCTACAGTTAATGTTTCAAAACCAAATGCCTTTACTCTGTCTGATACATTTTCTGTAAATGTGATGTTTGTGTTACCTTCGATAGAAATGTTGTTTGAATCATATAAGATGATGAGCTTTTCTAACTTAAGTGTACCGGCAAGTGATAATGCTTCTGAAGAGATACCTTCCATCATACATCCATCACCAGCTAATGCATAAACATAATGATCAAATAGATCATAACCTGGTTTATTAAATACAGCGGCTAAATGAGCCTGACCCATTGCCATACCAACAGCCATGCCTAAGCCCTGTCCTAGTGGACCTGTAGTGGCATCTACACCTACTGTATGTCCATATTCTGGATGTCCTGGTGTAAGTGAACCTAACTGTCTAAACTGCTTTAAATCATCCATAGTTAAGCCATAACCATATAGATGTAATAAGCTATAAAGCATGCTAGAACCATGTCCAGCTGATAAAATAAAACGGTCTCTGTTAATCCATTCAGGATGCTTTGCACTATGGTTTAATACCTGTGACCATAATACATGAGTGAACCCAGCAGCCCCTAAAGGAAGTCCTGGATGTCCTGAATTTGCTTTCTGAATCATATCTGCACAAAGTGCTTTAATCGTATATACTGTTTTTTGATCAATCTTGTTCATTTTCGTTTATTTTCTCCCATTCATCATTGTTAAATATTATACCTTTTCTCTTTTTGTGAATGCAAGATATTTAGTACTTCACATTCCAATTCATTGCAGCATTATATAAGAAATACAGGCCATACATTAAGCAGCCTTCATCAAAGATAGTAGCTTTGTTATGAAGACCATAAATATAACCATCCTGTTTACATCCTGCAGCAAGAGTAACAAAGAGTGAAGGTACATTGGCAGTAATATGGCCAAAGTCTTCTGAGATAGTAAGAGGAAGTTCTAACTTCTTGATATAACCACCAAATACATCTTTTTCTACATCCATAATAGATTTAAGTAATGCAGGATCATTATAGACACTTGGTGCCTGCTGTAAGATTGTAATACCTGCCTGGGCATGATACATAGAAGCAATACTTTGAACTAATTCATTCACTCTACCCATAATATATTCCTGATCATCTGGACGATAACTTCTTAGTGAACATTTCATATAGGCTTTTTCTGGAATAATATTATGGGCTTTACCTGCATTCATAATACCAATTGTAAGTACATCATCATGACTCATGCTGATTTCTTTAGGAATGATTTCCTGTAATTGCTGGTATATATGAACAGCCACACGCAGTGCGTCAATACCTTTTTCTGGCATAGAACCATGTGAACTCTTACCTGTAATATTAATTTCAAAGATTGTAGACGCTGTTGTCATCGCTTTACGGATTGTACGTATAGTTCCTGTCTTATCTTCTGTGGCAGGCATAACATGTAACCCTACTGCAGCATCAACACGAGGATACTTTAATACCCCATCTTCAATCATCATCTTACAACCCACTAGTCCTTCTTCATGAGGCTGGAAAACAATCTTGATCTGCCCTTTTAGTTTCTTTTCATTCTGTTTTAATAGTTTGGCACACATCAACATCATAGATGCATGCATATCATGTCCACAGGCATGCATAGATCCATTAATAGATTTAAAAGGTAAGTTTGTATGTTCTACTAAAGGTAATGCATCCATATCACTTCTAAGTAAAAGTATCTTCTTATCATGAGGTCCTACAAGTATTTCAATACTTCCTCCTGGATTCACAATAATATTTTCATAACCATACATTTCAAGCAGCTTCACTATATATTCCTGTGTCTGAGGAAGAGGATGACCTACTTCTGGATGTTCATGAAAATGTCTTCTCAATCGTATTAATTCCTGTTCGATATCCTTGTTGTTTGATATCCATTTTTCTATCTTTTCCATAACTTACACCTACTTTTCCATTTCTTGAATAATACGTCTTGTATTAATAATCTTTTGTGCATATTCTTCTTTATTACGTTTCACTAATCCATAGTAAAGAAGATCAACAACAATAAGTGAAGAACAAGGAGAACTCATCGCTCCGATACGTAATGGCTGTTCCTGTAAAGGAATAGTTAATACATAATCTACTAACTTACCAAGTTTATTATAAGCAGATTGTGTAATTGCGACAGATGGGATGTTCATTTCCTTTGCCTATTTAGCAGCAGTGACTATACCTTTTGTTTCTCCACAATATGAACCAAAGATAGCTAAATCTTACGGTGTCATAGCAGGTACAAAAGTCATCTGTAGATGAATATCAGGATAGTAACTAGAAGGCTTCCCCATTCTCATAAGTTTATGTCTAAAATCATCACAGACAACAGCTGAACCACCTACACCAAATAAATAAACATGTTTCGCTTGTTCTAAAGCTTTCATAACATCTTCTAGTGTAGAAGATGTTATGTTTTATCAATAGTCACAATCTGAGAATGATGTGCTTTATTCATAAGTGCAGCCATATCTTCTTCTGGATGTTATGAAAAACTTTCCCCTTTTTTATAATTACCCTTAAAAAAAGTATATCATGATTTTCTTTTTTATCGCATTTTTTATGCCCTAATAAAAAAATATACATGATTTAATATTTTTTATCACTTTATAATATTTTTATTATCTTTCGGCAATTCATTTTATCGTGAATATATGGTCTATTTTTTCACTTATTCCGATATATTTGTATGATGTTTTTTTGAGATGACTATTTTCTATTCGTATAATGCAGTCATACCAGAAAGGTAAAAAGAAAACATAAACATGATGAAGGGGGAGTGCTTATGGCAAAGGTTTTAACTGAAGTTTTTGATATATGGTATTTAATTGGTGCCGCGTTTGTATTCTTTATGCAGGCAGGCTTCGCAATGGTTGAGGCAGGGTTCACCCGTGCTAAGAACGCCGGAAATATCATCATGAAGAACTTGATGGATTTCTGTTTAGGAACTGTTGCTTTTCTTATTGTAGGTTATAGCTTCTTATGTGGGAGTAGTCAGTGCCTAAGGTAAAGGCTGAGATTGTTGTATCTAGCATTCCTGTACAGACAGTTGTAGATGCAGCAAGAAGTGTTCTATACACTGGTCATATGGGTGATGGTAAGATCTTTATCTATAATGTAGAGAATGTCGTAAGAATCTCTTCTGGTGAACAAGGTCCTGAAGCCTTAAGCTATGAAGACTAAACAAAGATGAGACTCGATTCGAGTCTCATTTTTTTCATTATTTGATTGATTGGTACTGTTCACATTTCCTTCCTATATAATGTAGATATATAAAGGAGAAAAATATGGGTAAAATAATATTTCTAGATGTAGATGGTACATTAATTGATTATGAAGCAAAGTTACCTGCTTCAGCAGCTAAGGCAGTAGACATGGCACGCGCAAATGGACATAAAGTATATATTTGTACAGGATGTTCTAAGGCTGAAGTACTACAGCGTAATTTATGTGATTTAGATGGTATGATTGGTGGTAATGGTGCTTATGTAGAAGACCATGATGAAGTTGTTATGCATCAAGGATTATCAAAGGAAGATGTAAAACATATTGTAGATTGGTGTAATGAGAGACACTTAGGATTCTATTTAGAAGCCAATAGTGGTATGTACTGCAATGACTATATGTTAGAACAAGGTCCTGAAACAATGGTTAAGTATGCTCAGGGTAAAGGAGCAGACCTAGAGAAAGCAAAGGAATCTTCTAAAGCGTTCATGGATGGATTTATTCATTTACAGGGTGAAGATTTATATAGAGATGACGTAAATAAGATCAGCTTTATCTTAAGCTCTTATCAGGATCATTTAGATTCTAAGGTAGAATTCCCTACTCTTGTAGCGAATACATGGGGTGGTAAGGGTGAAGTAGCCTTATATGGTGATTTAGGACCTACTGGTATTACTAAGAGACATGCGATTGAAGTATTGATGGAACATCTTGGTGCTGATTTTAAGGATACTATTTCTTTTGGTGATGCAAAGATTGATTTATCAATGTTTGAATGTTGTGCTTATAATGTCGCTATGGGTAATGGTGGTCCTGAAATTAAAGAAGCAGCAGATTATATTACGACTGATGTTAATGATGATGGACTTTATAATGCATTTAGACATTTAGGACTAATTTAAAAGCCGTTGTGAGTGTAATGCTCACAACGACTTTTTTAATGCAAAAAGAACTAGACACCTAAATGTCTAAGTCTTTTATTATGTCTTCAGATTCCACAAAACTAGGATCCATATGTGTCAAGAAATGCCACTCATCTGAATCTGTATATAAGATGGCTTCGCCATCTTCAGAACCAAAATAAGCTCTCTCTACCTCATATCCTTTAGATTCTAGGTATTCTTTAACACATCTATAGTTATATTCTCTTTTCTCTATATAATCCTTTAGTTCATTATTAGGAATAGAATAAGCATCCACTCTTGTAGATCCTTCAATCATTCCATTTCCTGGTATAGATAAGTCCACTATCTCATTCCAATAAATATCTACTCTTCCATCACCAATAAACATATATGTAGTAAAAGGTAAAATATGACCATTATATTCTAGTTCTACATAATCAGGTACAGTAGTAGGATCAAAGTACTCATACTCAAACCCTTCAATATCTTCATACTGATATCCAGCTAATTGAGATATAAGCTTTCTGCCTTCTTCTATTGTATGAAATAAGCCAACATTGGTACTTAACTCACCTTGACATAATTTTAATATATACATAGTGTACTCCTATTTTTTATAGTAGCTTAAGTTCTCTTCTAATCCATCTGTAATAGCTTCTTTAAGCTTCTCTGGACCTACCACAATAATCATTGGACCAAACTGTCTAATCCAGTTCATTAAACCTGTATTAAAGATAATTCCTTCAACACGTGTTTCATACCATTGATGATCATTCTCTATTGGCGCAATAGTTTTGTTAATGGTAATATCTTTTCCTAAACGTGATACAACTTCTCTAATAAGTACACCATCAAACTTAATATGTAGTATAATTTCATCACCATCAAAGAAACTATTCATTGACTTCGCAAGTGATTGTTTCAATGATTCACTCATTTTTTCCTCATCATCAAAATCAAAATAATATGTACGGCTCTTATCTAGCTTTCTAATACGATCAATACGGAATGTAGTCAATGAGTCCTTATGCTTATTATAATAAGCACGTAAATAGTAATGACCATCCACAATCACTGTATTATAAGGACTCACATTATAATATTCATGATTAATACCTGCATTACCCTTAGTAGAATATGTTTCTACAGGATGTCCATCCCTAATAGTATAATCTACATACTGGAAACGTATATCCTTCTTATTACGTATTGCGGAAGTAATAATCTTTAGATTTTTACTTAGAGAATAGACACCTTCATCATCATCTTCTAATTCTGGTACAATGAGATAATCCTTCTGTTTAGCAGGTGAAAGTTTTAAAAGCTTATTAACTATTTCTCTTTTATCATTATTTGTAAGATCTTGACGATAATTCACCATATCAATAAGTAATTGTATCTGTGCTTCATCAAAATAACCTGTTTCAATCATATAACCAAAACGTCTCACTGCTTTGATTATTTCTTTTCCAAACATTAAAGATGTAAATACATTGATCTGTTTAATCACTGCATATACAGCTTTTAAACCAATATCATAACCTTTTTCTTCTAATTGATGCTGTATATCTTCTGCACTGATGCATTCCTCTGAATTCATCAATAATGAGAAGACAGCCCACATTTTTTCTCCCATCTTATGCCTCCTGATACCTGGTAAGATACCTTTTTACTATAATGATCCACAAGCTGGAAATAACCAATTAAGTCATAAGATGCATAAAAATTTAGAAGTGATTCATCTGGTTCCTCAACACAATTCTCTAAGTATTCATAAGCCCCTTCTATATCTTCTTCTACTAAAGAAAAGTAAGCAGCCTGTGCATAAGTAATCACTTCTTTATCTACTAATAAAGAGATAAGTGCAAGATATGAGAAAGGCATCAAATGTCTCACAATACGGTATACATCTAATGGTAATCCATTATGGAGCATATAGTTACATAAATTCTTATTCAATGATTGAATACGAGGATGTTCTCCAAATAAGTATTCAATCATTACGAGATGATTTTCTAAACATTGCATATCATCAATTTCATAGAGTTTCTTTAAGGCAAGACCTAAGTATTTCTTTTGGTGTGCCTTAATATAACCTTCTATTTTCTTCTGACTTCTGCAAGTATCAATAAATGAATCGTGATATACATCAATGACATCTAAATAGTCCTTTAATTTATTTAATGAGATTGATGTAATTTCTTTATAACTTTCTAACATATTCTTTCCCTCCTCTTTTTTCTAACATTATTATAGCGAAGAGAAAGAATTTATGCGTTAAAGTTAACGATGACAGCGCCTTATTATAGGCATTTTGATAATTTTCTTTTTGTTAATAATCCCATAAGTTCATATCTGGGTAGTTTGTTTCATATAAGAACTGTTCATTCATGACTTTAGTCAATATGGCAGCCCAGAGTATTAATGCATAAAATGAATTATTTAAACATTGTACTGTACCTCCACCATTGACCTTATCTTCATATACATAAAGTTCTTCTTTTTGTGATGGTACATAATCTAGTTCATCTAGATCATCTAATATACCATCATATGGTCGAGTACTCATTTCTTCTATGACATCAATCCACTTCTTATATGCTTCTTCTGTATGATCATATGAGAAGAAACGTATCGCAGCACGCAACTTGTATATAGCTGCATAGACTGCATTGAATGTAAGTTCTGTATAGGGTTTTTCTGTAATAAGCTTAGGTAAGAATATACCTGGCTTAAAAGTCAAATGAATACTAGGTTTTACATCCGTATAATCATGGGTAATACCCACACTCGTACGTACATATTCTCTTGATAGTTTTATTAATGCAAGACATACACACATATTCGCATATTTCATATCATCTACTAATGGGAGTGAAAAACCTAAGTCTGCACCATATTGTCTAGAGAAGAAAGGCTTAAAGACAGCTTCTTCATCATATTTATAAGTAACCGCAAAGGTATAATCTTTAAATGTAATACCATGAGTCTTAAGAGAGTCTCTTAATGCTTCATCATAATCCTCATAATTATTCTCCAATATATCCTCTACGACTTCACCACTTGTCATAACAGCTTGAAAGCTTAATTCCTGTAAAAGAACTGCTGCTTCTAATCTTTTAGTAATTTCTCCTTTGGTGATACACGTCATATCACCACTTTTCAATAAATAACGCAAGCTTTGTGTAGCTGCACTTGTCTGTACAACCATTTCAAATTCTCTTTGCATATATATACCTCCTTTCTATATAAAAAAAGCAGATTCATCATCTGCTTCCTACTCTGCGAGATTTTTGATGAATTGGATTCCTACACCACCAATTCCCATATGAGCACCTACAACACTTGGTAACTCTCTCATGGTAACTTGACATGGACCTAATTGTTCTTCAAGATAGTCTCTTACACGCTGAGCTTCTTCAGGTGCAAGAACATCTTCAATCGCAAATGTATAATCTTTCGCATTTGCGCCTCTTTCAACAACACGATCAGCAAGCATCTTACATGCCTTACGTGTTGTTCTTACTTTGCCTAAAGTATCAATCTTACCACCTAATTCACTATTCAATTCCATAACTGGAACAAGCTTCAACATATTGCCAAGCATTGCGACTGCAGGCGTAATACGCCCACCCTTTTTAAGGTGATTCAAGTTCGGTGTAAAAATAATTGTACCTGAATGCTTAACCATATCTTCAAGTTTTTCTTTAATTTCAGAAACAGACTGACCCTTTTCTACTAGTTTTCGTGCTGCTTCAACAAGCTTCTTTTGAACATGTGCTGTTCCTTTAGAATCGATTAAAGTAATAGGCATTTCTACTGTATCAGCTGCAACCTGCATACCATTTAATGTAGATGATAAACCAGTTGCGATAGGAATCCCAATTAACTCATCATAACCGTCTCTTTTCGCATCTTCCATAGCCTTCATTAAAGAACCAGTCGAAGGCTGAGATGTTGTATACATATCATCTGTTTCCTCCATCTGATTAAATACATCAAGACTTGTAATTTCTAATTGATCTAAATATGTCTGACTACCATGACCAATACATAATGGTGCAATATAAATACCTTCATGCTCTCCATTGATATCAATCTGACAGCCACTGTCTGCAATAATCGCTATTTTACTCATTTTTAATACCCCATCAGTGATAATTCACTATGTACATTATAGTTTATTTCTTTTTATTTTACAACTTTTACGCTATAATACGAACGGGTGAAACTATGAGATCAATCAAAGAAACAACGACAAATACAATCATTATTAAGAAATCAGAGTTCATTACTACCCTGATTCCATGTAATGATGAAAAAGAAATCAAAGACTTAATAGAACTCTATTCTAAAGATGATGCAACACATAACTGTGTTGCTTATCGAGTAGGTCCTTTAGAAAAAGCAGATGATGATGGAGAACCATCAGGTACTGCAGGACTTCCTATGTTGAATGTATTACAAAGACAAAAGATAGATAATGTGATTGCGATTGTAACACGTTATTTTGGTGGCATTAAACTAGGGGCTGGAGGATTAACTCGTGCTTATACTAATAGTGTTGCTGATGCATTAAAAGAAGCAGAAATAGTCGATAAAGAACTTGTTAAACTATATCGTATTAGTGTTGACTATCACTTCAGCCGTAAGGTATCTTATTTAATACAATCTAAGAATCTATTATTAATGAATACTGAGTATGATGAAGAAGTTCATTATGATGTTTATTTAAGAGATACTTCTTTCTTAGATGAACTTAATGAACTGACTGCATCCAATATGCATTATGAGGTTGTAAAGGAAGATTATATTCCTGTTGAGGTATAAAGATGTCTAGTATAGAAATATTACTTATTGGTATTGGGTTATCCATGGATGCTTTTGCGGTATCTGTATGTAAAGGATTATCTGTAAAGAAGTTATATATTAAGAATATATTGTTATGTGGTGTATGGTTTGGTGGATTCCAGGCATTGATGCCATTTATTGGTTATTGTCTAGGTTCTACATTGAGTGGTTTAGTGGATTCTATTGACCACTGGATTGCGTTTATATTACTCGCATTTATTGGAATCAATATGATTAAAGAATCATTTGAAGAAGAGAAACAAAATGATGACTTCTCATGGAAGACAATGTTGATGCTTGCTATTGCGACTGCTATTGATGCACTTGCGGTAGGTGTTACGTTCTCTTTTGAATCAATCAATATCTTCATGGCTATTTCTATTATTGGTTTAACAACATTTATTATTTCATCAGCTGGTGTGTATATAGGTCATATATTTGGGAATAAATATCAACAGAAAGCACAGATCACTGGTGGTATTATTCTTATTCTCATAGGTATTAAGATTTTAATAGAAGGTTTAGGGATTATTTAGAGAATCTACGTGATTCTCTTTTTTAATTGACTATAATAGTATATAAGAGGTGATTTAAATGAATGAATTATCAAAATTATATCAGTTAGTATTAAACAGAGAATTAGATATTCCTAAAGGTCATATTCTAGATATTAAGAAGATTGACCATAAACTTCTTGCATTTATGCAATGTGTATATAATACAGGAGAACTAGGACATGTTTATACATTCTGGGATAAAGATACTCAGGTTGATCAAAATGCTCTTTTAGACACTTATATTGAAGGTATGCGCTTATTAATGAGTATTGCGTATGACTTACAGATTGATGAAATCAAGAATCATGAAGAAATGCCTGAAAAGAGCAGTTCTGTTGATTTACTCTTTAAAGTCAATCAGGATATTTTAGATTTAAGAAATGGTTATAGTCCTATTAAGTTACAGGATGCTTTGGATGATTATTTCCATTTTGGATTTTCTCTAGGTATCACATTTGATGATATGTTAGAAGGATTGTAAAAAACCATAATAAATACATAGAGAATACATATGAATTACACAACTTACATGTATATTATAGTCATGAAAGAGGTGATTCTTATGATCTATATTATTCTAACTATTATTGCGATATTATTAAGTACTTTAATCATGGGAGTTGCAAATAAGTATACAAACAAAAAAATCCATGATATTGATCATGGATTGAATATACATTGAGACTCCCCCCATAACGAAAAGAAGACAGCTATTGTGGCTGTCTTCTTTTCATTTGAATTCCTTCATATTCGTTATGGATACTTTTTACGATACTATTGAAATCATTATCAGGTACAATAACGTCACATATAGCATCAGATGAACCATATACAATACTTTCTTTTATATCTAATTTTTCTTTTAACCTTTCCAGCATGTTTTCTGGAGTGGCGTCATAAGAAAGAATCTTAAGTAAGCACATGCCTTCAAAATAATCTTCTTCTACAAAATAACGCAATTGTTTATGTAATCCTAAATCTATCAGGTCATCTATAATATCATAGATAATCTCTTTTGTATTAAGAATACTTATATAAAGAGGTTGATATGAGTGTGTAGGCATACCAAAGATGTAATTACGATAAGGGGATTGACGCATCATATCATAATAGTCCATTTGTTCGGACTGGTCGAAACTATTATAATATGTCAATAATACATCGTCTTTAAGAACGTGATAAAAGTAATTAAGATGTTTATCATCTAATAATTGAGTGATCTTTGTACCTAATGTTTGTGATAATGGGTAGGTACAAAGTAATTCATTTTTTGGTACGTCATACAAAATTGCGCCATCTAATGCGATCACTGGAAGATGTAATTTAAGATGTTCTATTTCTGCCTGCATGGATGCAGGTGTTCTTTTTGTGATGATTGTAAACAGGGCACCATCATCTACTATTTTATTCAATTGAGTCTTATTGAAGTCATTTAACTGCTGGTGTGCTGTTTGTTCCATATCATCAAGTTCAGCTACAAAGAGAACATCATTTCTTCTTTTAACTGGTAGATGTAATGTACAAACAAGATAACCTACACCAACACCAATACATGTATCTAAGACACGATAGAATAAAAATGCGTAAGGTGAAATACCAGCATGGGGAATCACTGCAACACTTAAATAAGCCACACAGGCCATAAATGCCATATGCTGTACTTTAAATAAGACTGTCAAATAAATAGTCAACATAATAAATAACGCATTAAGCAAATCCCATGCGAGATCAATATGGATGAAAGGCTGTAAAAACATGACAATAGCTCCTGTAATAGCCCCTATAAGTGTGCCGAGGGCTCTTACAAGTGCCTGGTTCTTTTCATTCTCTTTATCTGGCTGAATACAGATAATTGTGGTTATAAGGACATAGAAAGGTGATCTCTGTACACCAAAGAGAGTGAATAATACCATGATGATGAAGACGGCAATACTTGTTTTAATAATACGTAATCCGATTCTAGGCATAATTACAACTCCAAACTATCATTACCGGCTTCAGCCATCATTTTTTCTCTACAAGATAGAACTAATCCATCAATGATTTCCATATGCTCAACCATCTGTCTTCTAAACAAATGAGTAGGAAGTAATATTGCGATTTCATCATAGTCTTTATCATTCTTCTCTCCTGTTTCCTGTCCATAATAGACACGAGCAAGAGGTGCTTCTTTTTGAATACTGAAGAATGTATCCCAAATGATTGCATAAACCTGCGCAGTTGTAAGATGAAGCTTCTTAGTATCAGGAAGTGCATAAAGAAGTAAGATGCCTCTGACTGCATCTGTCTTTCTCTGGTCTACTGAACCATCATGTTTATAATAACGTTCTATATCATAGCCATCAGCCAGATAAACAAGGGAACGGGGAACAGGCTGATGTTGTGAAAGGATACTTTTAAATCGTCTCATCGTATGGTGTGAGACGTCCTTTCCTTCTAACAGGTCTCCAGGAGGTGATGTAAGTAGCACTGGATTTTCTCCTGCTTTACCATGAAATGTTTGAGGAATCAAATATGCATCACGTAATAAATCAAACATAGATTTACCACATATAGCGAGTAATAATGCACTAATATCCTGATTTGAATAACTATCTAGAACGACTTTTGAAAAGGTCTCATTGTTTAATTCTTCTGATCCCTGAAAGTCTTCTAGACTTGAATTGAATGTTTCTCTTAGTCTTGCACAAGCTTCTTTACTTGCGAGTATTTTGTGAAATATGTTCTCTACTTCTTGAACACGTGGAAATAATGGTGTCATAGTTTTAACCTCCATCCACTTGTGATTATAGACTTTCTATATCGTATGTAAAATGTATCTTTCAGATATTGATGATATGTTTATTACATGACAAAAAAGTGATTCGCAACTGAATCACTTGTAATAGTCTTTTGTATATTGAGACATTTCCTGTTTAAATAAACGCATAAGTATAGGTGCACAAAGTAAATAAAAGACAAAATTACCTACTGCATGGAATGTATCAAATAAGAGCCCCTGGGCATAATAGATACCAAACCAGACAGGACCACCTATAATTAATTGTTCGAGTGAGACAACAAAACCAAAGACATAACCCATTAAAAAGGCATAGAGAGCCATAAGAAATAATGGGGGTTCTTTGTTGATTTTCTTATAGAAATCACTGATACATTGAGTGAATAAACAGATGACAACCCATGAGAGAATCTGGAAGATTGTCCATGTTCCCATACCTAGAATCATATTGGATGCAATAGTTGTTACTACTGTGAGTTTTATTCCAAATGATAACCCAAATAAGAGTACAGATATAATAATGATAGATGTAACAGGTTTAAAGTTAGGAAGTGCCTGTAAGGCTACTCTAGAAGCAATATTGACTGCAGAGAGAATACCTATGAGACATATTTCTCTTGTCTTATTGTTCAATGTTGACATAATACCAGATGACTTGATCTCCTGCTTTTAACCTATAAGCTCCTGCCCCAATATTTGGTGGTGTACCATTCACCTTATACATCCATCCAGAACTTGGTCCATGATCAAATTCTTTTAATCCATCTATACCTGATACATAAACAGTAGAACCAAACCCTTTTGTAGAGATACTCTTACCATTCTGTTTCGCAAGTTCTCTTAATACACTATAAGCTGTAGAAGAACTATTCACTTCTATATTCCCCTGCATCATTGTGCTATTTACTCCAATCACCTGTACTGAAACAGTTTGTTTGACAGGTGTTTCCTGTTTAGGTGGTTCTACCTGTTGAGGCGCAGAGGTTTCTTGTTTACTAGAAGAATTGTTTGTTCCTGTCTTCTTTGTCTCTTGTTTAGTAAAAGAAGATTTTGTTTCCTGCTTCTTAGCCTCTTGTTTACTAGAAGTAGATTTTGTCTCTGTTTTCTTTGTTTCCTGCTTCTTAGTCTCTTGTTTACTAGAAGAATCAGATGATTTTATATCAATCTTCTTTGATTCTTCTTGTGACTCTATTTGTTTTGTCTCTTCTTTTTTAGAAATATCTTTCTTCTTTATGCTACTTTTTACTTCATTACTAATAGTAGGCTGAGACTGGAATTGTCCAGTTATACCACGATAAGCTGTAAAGCCAAATATAAAGACAAAAGCGATTGCGACAAAGGCAATCGCTAATTGTTTAGTTGTGAATTTCTTCATTATTTCTTTTTACTTTTAATAACTAATACGATCACACCAACAGCTGCAATAGCTGCAACGACATATGCCATCACATTTGTGTTATCACCTGTATTAACTACTTTTACTGTTTCCTTCTTTGGTTCAGTTGTAGTTGTTTCTGGCTTTACAGCTGGTGTAGTTGTACTAGGTTTTGTAGGTGTAGTAGGTTTTTCAGGTTCAGTCACTACTGGTGTAGTAGTTTTTGTATAGTCTTTTCTAGCTTTTAATACAAAGCTTCCGTTATTGATTACACCAAGTGCTCTTGCACCTTCTACTGATGCATAAGCATTAGGTTCTAACTGATTTGTACTATAGTTTAATGCATTGAATGTACCATCTTCATTCTGATAAGAAAGTAAATAGTTATATGCATTTGTATCTAATGGATAACCTGCAACAGATAATCCTTCTAATACGCAAGACTGAGTATCCGCATTTCCACCCCAGCCAATATCATAAGAACCATCTGTACTTTTTAACTTAGACTGTACAAAAGTATATGCTTTTGAGATAGCTGCATCATAAGTAGAACGTCCTGCAACACTTAATGCTTCCATAGCCCATCCAGTTGTATCTAGATCCGCATTCTGTCCCTTATATTCATACCAATATGCACCATTGTCCATAGCCATAGTAGATAACTTATCTGCAACAGCTTTTACCTTAGGTGAGTTTACTGTTTCTAAAGCCATTAATGTCCAAATAGTAGCCCCACATCCACCATTTACATCATTTGTAAGAGTACCATCTTCCTGTACTCTATTTTCTAAGATTTCTACTAAGTTAGTCTTATTGAAATCTTTTGGATTTTCACCTAATAAAGAGATTGCGATAATAGACTTAGCTAAATCACCATAAGAAGCAGTAGTATAATCTGTTTCCTTGAAGTTATTTAATAAAGCATCAGCCTTATAATCAGCTTCCATGCCTGTAGCTTCATACGCAATAACTGCATCAGGACTATCTAAAGTAATAGTCTTTAAATAATTTTGTGATTTAAGAAATGCATCATCATTCGCAAAAGCGGCTGAGAATGATAACGCAAATGTTAAAGCGATAGAAGTTAATACTGTAAATATTCTTTTCATTCTTATTCTCCTCCAAATACTTTATCTGCAAAACGCACTGTTTCCATTGCGTCTTTCGCATAACAATCTGCACCAATACGATCTGCATATTCCTGAGTCATAACGGCTCCACCTACAACTGTAAGTGTATCAGGCTTCTTTTCCTTCAATAGTTTTATAGTATCTTCCATACTCACTACTGTTGTTGTCATTAAAGCGCTGAGTCCTACTAGTTTTACATCTTCTTTTATTGCAGTATCCACAATGAGTTCAGGTGGTACATCTTTACCAAGATCAATGACATCATAGCCATAGTTTTCTAACATAACCTTCACGATATTCTTTCCAATATCATGAATATCACCTTTGACTGTCGCAATGATGATTTTTCCTTTCATTTCTCTTGGTTTACCTGCCATAGAGTCTTTAATAACTGCAAATGCAGCCTTAGCTGCTTCAGCACTCATTAATAACTGAGGTAGGAAGATAGTGCCTTTTTCAAAACCTTTCCC
>NZ_FR898774.1:0-3363 GCF_000437715.1 Catenibacterium sp. CAG:290 | reverse complement strand
CCTACTTCATCAAGAGCAGGAATTAGTTCGTCATTAATAATTTCTAATCCTTCTTTAGTTTCAAGCTGTTTTTGAGTGGCTTTACCTGCATTTTCACTCATACCACGCTTGATACTTTCATATAAAGACATATCAACCGCTTCACTCTTTATGGGAGCTGGTGCACTATTACCATAGGCGCTAATATATTCTGTAAAGTTTGTATCAAGCCCACTTAAGGCAAGATAGGCACGATATGATTTCATCATTGCTTCTGATGAAGGATTGATGATTGCACAGCTAAGTCCTGACTGCATCGCCATAGTAAAGAAGTTCGCATTCACAATTGGTCTTTGTGGAAGACCAAAAGAGATATTAGAAACACCTAAAATAGAATGTCCATGTAATTCATCTCTAATAATACGTAATGTTTCTAATGTCGCAATGGCAGAAGTAGGATCTGATGAAATAGTCATAGCGAGTCCATCGATTACGATATCCTTAGATTCAATACCATATTTACTTGCTTCTTTATAGATCTTCTTCGCAATACGAATACGATCTGCCGCATTATCTGGAATGCCTTCTTCATCTAAGGCAAGTCCTACAACCACACCACCATATTTCTTTACTAATGGGAATACAGCATCCATGGATTCCTGTTTACCATTAACTGAGTTAATCATAGCCTTACCGTTATAGTGTCTTAAGGCTGCCTCTAAGGCGATTGGATCTGATGTATCAATCTGTAATGGCAATGCAATGACAGACTGCAACTTCTTCATAACTTCTACCATCATCTTAGGTTCATCAATTTCTGGTAGACCTACATTGACATCTAGAATATGTGCCCCTGCATCTTCCTGTTTTAAACCTTCAGATAAGATATGGTTAATATCTCCATCACGTAAGGCCTGTTTGAATTTCTTCTTACCAGTTGGGTTAATACGTTCCCCAATAATAACTGGTTTAGGACCTATTTCTACAGCCTGTGAGAAAGAAGTCACAACAGAGATATTCTTCTTTACAGGTGGTTCAATAGGCAGGTCTTTCACTAATGCGATTGTTTTTGAGAGATATTCTGGTGTAGTTCCACAACATCCTCCTAGTACATGCACATTCAATGAGGCAATCTCTTTCATCTCTGATGCGAATTCATCTGCATTCATATCATAATATGTATGACCTTCATCATCAGTCTGAGGCAAACCAGCATTAGGTGTCACAATAATAGGTGTAGAAGAAACTTTAATCATTCTTTCTACAAAAGGTTTGATTTGTGTTGGACCTAATGAACAGTTAATACCCAATGCATCAATATGTAACCCTTCGAGTAAGGCAACAACTGATTCTGGTGTACCACCTGTCAACATCTTACCTTTTTCATCAAATACAACAGTCGCACATACAGGTAAATGTGAATGTTCCTTAGCGGCTAGTACTGCAGCTTTTAATTCATAGCTATCCTGCATTGTTTCAATAAGGATGACATCAGCACCCGCTTTAGTTCCATTTTCAATGACTTCAGCATAAATATCCACTGCATCATCAAATGATAAATCTCCTAGTGGTTCTAAGAGCTTACCTGTAGGACCTAAATCAAGCGCAATCAGGGCATCCCCGCGCCCTGTAAGTTCTCTTGCCTTTTTTGCATGTTCTACTGCTTTTGTGACTATTTCTTCTAGATTATCTGGATATTTTAATCTATTGGCACCAAATGTATTGGTGTTGATAATATCACATCCTGCTTCTAGATAACCTTTATTTAATTCAACAATCTTTTCTGGATGAATGATATTCCATGTTTCAGGTAATTCACCCGCTTGTAAACCCCAGCTTTGAAGTACTGAACCAGTACCACCATCCCAGAATAACCATTCTTTTGTAAGTCTTTCTTTAAATCCCATTAATCCATCCTCCTGAATTCACATTGTGCAGGACAATTGGCACAATCCTTCGTATGACGAGGCTGTGCATGATGTGTAATACCAATGATCGCCGTCACTGATTTGGATGGGACCATTAAGAGACTTTCTAATAAACTGATACTAATCTTATCCATCTGTAATATACGCATAAAATCTTTCTGATGATCTAATGCTAGATCTCCATAACCAGGTGAAAAGCGTGGCTTTAAGAATTCATTATTCTTATATGCCTCCTGATTAAGTTCTTCATTCACTTCATCACAATAGGCTTCTATCATAGCAGCTCCTGCTGCCTGATAGATCACTGCATCACTCATCTTAGTAAGTTCTGTACGTTTAATCAAACGATCGACTTCTATACCTATAGTAGCCGCAAAGAGATAAACTGCATGACAGCCTTTTAAGTTATTCTCTAAGTTTTTACTATGTATCACCATATCACCAATTGTGATTGTATGATTCTCTATTGTGAGAGGTAATCTTTTCACAATATGACGTGGTACAGCTGTTTTCTGTAATACTTCGATACAGTGATCTAATGCACTATTGATTTCAGTAAGATCACCTTCTACAGATTGACGGTATCCTAAGTATCGTAAAGCTTCTTTACGATTGATTTCTATCATTTAAGAATCTCCGAAATATTGTTCATGATGCCTTCGGCGATGTCTGGTTTATTCATTGTATAAACATGAATATGTTTTACACCATTCGCAATTAAATCAATAATCTGTTCAGATGCATAAATAATACCAGCCTGCTTCATGATTTCAGGATTATCACCAAATGCATCCACCATCATCTTAAAACGATAAGGAATAATAGATGTACCTGACATCTGTACAGCACGACTGACCTGTTTCGCATTAGTAATAGGCATAATACCAGCCACTACAGGTACATTAATACCAGCTTCCTTGATCTTATATAAGAAGTTATAGAAAACATTGTTGTCAAAGAACATCTGCGTTGTTAAGAAATCTGCACCTGCTTCTACTTTTTCTTTTAAATGCTGGATATCTTCCTTAATGCTAGGTGATTCTACATGTCCTTCTGGATAACATGCTGCCCCAATACAGAAATCACCCTTCTCTTTAAGTTCCTTGATTAACTGACAGGCATATTGGTAGTCTTCTCCCACTTGACCATCCTTAGGAATATCTCCTCTTAATGCCATGATGTTTTCAATACCATTTTCTTTAAACTGTTCAACCATGGACTCTACATGTTCTCTTGTAGAAGAAACACATGTCAAATGAGCCATAACTTCAACATCATATTTTTCATGAATATCTTTCGCAAGTGCAACAGTATGTGCACTTGTTCCTCCACCTGCACCATAAGTCACAGACATGAAACTTGGATTTAAAGATGCAATCTTTTCTGCAGCCTTTAAGACATTTTCATATTTACTACTTGTCTTAGGTGGAAATACTTCAAAAGAGGCTGTGACGAA
>NZ_FR898773.1:0-25376 GCF_000437715.1 Catenibacterium sp. CAG:290 | reverse complement strand
AAAATATACAAAACTTATTGAAGAATTAAGAGAAATTGGTAAAGTAGTAGGTAAAGAAATATAAGTAGAAAGGAAGTATAGTTATGGATTTACACGGGAGAAGTTTTTTAACACTTAAGGATTATACTAAAGAAGAAATCTACTATCTTCTAGACTTAGCTAAAAAGCTAAAGGCTAAGAAGAAAGCAGGAAAGATTGGTCATTCACTTGAAGGTAAGAATATTGCCTTATTATTCGAAAAGACATCTACACGTACAAGATGTGCTTTTGAAGTAGGTGTTCTTGATGAAGGAGGACATGCTACTTTCTTGACTCAGTCACAGATGGGAAAGAAGGAGTCAATTGAAGATACAGCAAAAGTACTAGGTAGAATGTTTGACGGAATCGAATTTAGAGGATTTAAGCAGGAAAACGTTGAAGCATTAGCTAAGTATTCAGGAGTACCTGTATGGAATGGTTTAACAGATGTTGACCACCCTACTCAGACCTTAGCTGATTTCCTTACTATTCAGGAACATCTAGATAAGCCTTTAAACGAAATTAAGTTTGTCTTTACTGGTGATATTAGAAATAATGTTTGTTATGGATTAATGTATGGTGCATGTAAGGTGGGAATGCATTTTGTATGTTTAGGTCCTAAATCATTAGAAATGGATCCAGAAGTTGTGGCTTATTGTCAGGAAGAATGTAAAAAGTCTGGTGGAAGTTTGACTATTACTGATGATACAGATGCAGTTGATGGTGCTGATGTTATCTATACTGATATCTGGGTTTCAATGGGTGAAGATGAATCATTGTATAAGCCAAGAGTGGAATTATTAAGTCCATTTAAAGTAACCAAAGAATTAATGAGTAAGACACATAATGACAATACATTATTTATGCATTGTTTACCATCTTACCATGATTTCGAAACAGAAACAGCAAGAATAAAACATGAACAGGGATTAGATGTTCGTGAAGTGGATGATGAAGTATTCAGAAGCAAGAACTCTGTTGTATTTGATGAAGCAGAAAATAGACTTCATACAATTAAAGCTGTTATGGTTGCAACATTAGGTAAAGAAGATTAATGAAACATTTATTTACATCTTACTATGATGACAAAGGCATGTATGTCATATATAACGAAGAGACTGCGAATGCGGATAGTGTAATTGAGTATGTTGTTGTGATGTTAGAACAGTTTATCAATACACTTGCAGAAGAATCTGATGAGACAATTGAAAATGTAATAGAGATTGTTGGTAAGGATTTCAATGATTTTGTTTCTAGTTATTATGAAGGAAGCTACGAATTGCTTGTTTCACAGGCAGTGGATCGTGGTTTTGCGCATGAGCAGCAGGAATTAGTGGGAGTAAGAGATGAGAATGCGATTGGTATAGACTTAGAACTAAGTAATTATAGTGATCTATTCTTATTGATGTCGTTGGCTGTTCTAAGTTGTGATTATAGTGATAATGCGAAAGATATATTTACATATCTTGAAAGCATGAATAAAAGTGATTCTGTAAATTAGACTGGAGGGGTTTATTTCCCCTCCTTTTTTACGTAAAAAAAGAAGAGGATTACTCCTCTTCTATTGCACCATCATAGGCTTGATTGATTGTTTTACTGATCTTATCTTTAGATATTGCGAGATCCTTAAGGCTCTTTTCAAGAGTACCTAAGTTCTTCATGACTCTGTCATAACGTTCATCTAAACGATTCGTATCTTCTTTAAGTTTAATAATACGTTGTTCTATTTCTTTAATATTCTCAGAACGATTAAAGTCCTTAGTAATATTAATAAGTGTAAAGACAACCCCCATAAGTGTAGAAGGAGATGTCATTAAGACCTTCTTATTATGTGCATAATCATATAAATCAGCACATTCATCACATAAATAAAGATAGATGGCTTCACTTGGAATAAACATTACTGCCTCTTCCAATGTTTCCTCGGAAATATATTTATTAGAAATATCATCTATATGCTTCTTTACATTCTTCTTGAATTCATTGTGATAACTAGCATCCTTAGGATTATCTACTATCTTTAAATAGTTCTCCATAGGAAACTTAGAATCAATAATGAGTACTTTAGTATTACCTGGTAAATGTAAAGCTGCATCCCCTATTTTTCCATTACTTAAATGATATTGTGATTCAAAGATATGTGAATTATCACCACAATAAAGAGATAGGATATGATAGAGCTGATATTCTCCAAATGTCCCTCTCTTTTTTGTATTGGTCATAATTACATTAATATCATGCATATCATTGATCATCTGATTTATTTTTGTATCTGATCTACCCAGTGATGTACTCGCATCATTTAACATCGTAATAATAGAATTATATTGTCTATCAAGAGATGAACTATTCGCTTCTGTCTGAACCATCTTCTCATGAAGTTTCATCTGTGTTGTATAGAGAAGATAAATAACAACAACCAATAGTACAATACAAATAATACTTAATACAATTTCCATATTACTTACGCTTTAAATCTACAATAATTTCTAAGCGAGGTGTATGAGGTTCTTTATCTAAAGAGATAATAGTATTCACATCATACATTTCTTCTAACTGATGTAATGTTTTAGCGAGAGTACTCATGTTATCAGATACAATAATTAAATGTTTAATACCTGATAAAGTAATAGACTTCAATAAATCTTCAGTCATACCATCAACAGTTTCATTGATGATTAATGCATCATATCTATGATTCTTTAAATGATGTGCTGCCTGATCATTGACATGACCTGCAACAAATAACTTATTGTCTAATTCTAATCTCTTTGCGTTTTCAGTGGCATCATGGATGCTTACCTTATTGTCATCAATTGCGACAACTTTGTTTTCAAGCTGTAATTCCATAATTCCTGAACCACAACCCATAGACAATACTTCTTCCTTCTTATCTAATAAAGAAGCAATCTGTCTTGTCTTTTCATCATCCATTTCTGGGTTAAGGATCATATCAGAACGTACTGAAATCTTGAAATCCTTATACTGTGCATGTGTCTGACCATAGATTCTCTTGAATCCCTGTTCATAGAAATCCTGATAACGAGATGTATTTACTGTATAATATAATGCAGTCACTTCATCCAATGCAGCGATTTCTTTAGTTACAGTCTGGCTGATACCATCCTGTCCAGTAACGAATGCTACCTGCATTTCTTCACCAATCTGTCTAACAATTAAGAATCTTAAGCCCTTCTTGAACTTATCATTATAATCACGACAGTTATTTGCATTAAGAATATCTTCAATCTTTACTAGTAAAGAATTGATCTTCTGTGTCTGAAGAGGACAATGATCCATTAAAGTAAGGAACTTTGTTTCACGCTGGTAAACGCCCACACATAACTTTCCACTGAAGTAAGTAATTGGGAAAGCAACGATATGACGATAATGTTCTGGCTCTTTCATTCCTACAACAGGCTTGATATCCAAGTCTTTTACAGATAAATCTGTATATTTATGAAGTGTTTCTTTTAATAATTCACGTTTATGAACTAATTGATCAGCATAATTCATATGCTTTAAAGCACATCCCATACACTGATTGTACTGATCACATTCAGGATCCTTTCTTGCTGATGAAGGCTTCTTGTATGCAGTCACATGACCTAACATATAAGTCTGTGTCTTCTTATCGATTTCTACTTCAACCATTTCTAATGGTAAAGCATTCTGTACAAAGATAACCTTCTTCTTAATATAACCAATACCTTCACCATTAATACCAAGCTTCTTGATATTTATTTCTTCTCTTTCTTTTCTTGGTTTTGATGAAAATCTTCTTGGTTTTGAATCAAATTCTCTTGCTGGTTTCTTATCGAAGTCTTCTCTTGGTTTTTTGTCAAAATTTCTTCTTGGCTTCTTGTCGAAATCTTTTCTTGGTTTTCTGTCAAAATCTCTTCTTGGCTTTCTGTCAAAGTCTTTTCTTGGCCCTCTATTTTCTTTCTTATAGCCTTTGTCAGACCCCTTGTTGAAGCCTTTGCGGCTATCCTTTCTAGGTTTTCTGTCTTTGTTAAAGCTTTTTCTTCTTGGTTTACTCTTTCCAAAATCTTCTCTTGCCATTTTGCGTTGTTCCTCCTCAAGTATGCAATATGAGTTAAATACATTCCTACATAGAAAATCTCACTTGCCCAATCAAATACAAATAAGATAACACAGATTGAGGTAAGTGGTCCATATAAAGATGTAAAATCTGCATATTTAAAATAATAGTTTAATGCAATATATAAAATCACTATCCCACCAGAAGTTATAAAGGCTCCCTGAAGAGCTTCATGATATGTGATACGTTCTCTTGGGACTATCATATAGATAGCCATAAAAAATAGGACCATAATAAGAAATAATAGGACAAAGCGCATAAATGCAATGCCATATAAAAAATGAAATGCTTTAGATATAGGTCCTGTTGCAAGTAATACAATAGAAATCAATAATATACCAAGTAACAGCATTGTCACCTTAAAGACATAGACATACCAGGCAATCACTGATTCACTTCTTTCTTCTAACGCAAACATCTTCTTAGAAATATCATAGATATTTCCTACACCTCTAGACACAGCATAAAAAGACCAAATAAACACTAATACAGAGACTGTATTTAAAGAACTGCCCTTTAATGTATCAATCAACATCTCTGCATAAGCTGGCTGTATAAACTCCTTAATACCCATCTCTAGAATATCTACACTTATATGCAAAGAAGATGTTACAACTGCAATAATAGTCATAGTAGGGATCAGCAGGATGATAAGATAAAATGATAAAGCAGCGCTAGAGAAGCTTGGTACATAATAACGATAGTCATCATATATAGCCATTGCTTTATTATATATATCTTTCATGACTGCTCACCTCCAAAAGAAAAAACACTTTAATCGTGTTTTTCTTCATTTTCTTTTTGACTTTCCTCTTCTGGAATAATAAGTCTTAATAATTCAATTCTGTTTTTATCAATCTTTTCAATAATAAACATACAGTCATCTACATAAACCTTCTGATGAGGGTTTGGTGAACCATTCACTTGACCTAAGACAAGACCACCAATAGATTCAAATTCTTCAGAAGCGAATTCTGTACCACAACGGTCATTGACTTCATCTATGTTTAAACTGCCGTCTACTAAATAGACATTCTTAGAGATTTTCTTTACTTCTTCACTATTGTCATCATATTCATCATCGATTTCACCAACGATTTCTTCAACAATATCTTCTAATGTCACAATACCAGCCATAACACCATATTCATCTAATACAACTGATAAAGAGACATGCTCCTTACGCATAGAAGCAAAAACATCTGAAATATGATTAAATTCATAAACGAAATAAGCATCTCGCATATAATCCTTTACCTGGAAATGTTCATGATCAACAGGCTTCATTAAGATATCCTTGATATGTAATACACCAACAATCTCATCACCTTCTTCTGAAAGAACAGGTAAACGAGAATACTGTGATTCCTGTAATACAGCAACAACTTCATCATAAGTCGCATCATAATCAACTGTAGCCACGTGAATACGTGGTGTCATGATTTCTTTAATATCAGTATCACCAAAATCAAAGATATTATGCATCATTTCTTTTTCTTCATCTTCTAATACACCTTCTTCATGAGACACGTTTACAATTGTTTTTAAGTCTTCTTCAGAAAGCGTAGGTTGTGGATCAATATTACCACCTAATATATGAATTAAGCCATGAGACACTGCAGTTAAGATAACAACAACTGGTGTAAATATAAAATTTATAAATTGAATAAAGCGACAGAATCTATAACATAATGCTTCTGCTTTACTTACAGCTAAAGTCTTTGGTGTAATTTCACCAAAAATAAGAATCATTAACGTAACAAACCCTGTTGCAACCGCAACACCTGTTCCTTCATTACCAAATACACTAATTACAAAAGATGTAGTTAATGAAGAAGCTAAAATGTTGACAAGGTTATTGCCTACTAGAATTGTACTTAATAAATGATCTGTATCCTCTAGAAGCTGAGACACAATTAAAGCTTTTGCATGATGAGGATCCTCTTCATCCTCACTTACAGTTTTTACTCTAATCTTAGAAACAGACATAAATGCAGTTTCTGCACTAGAAAATAAGCCTGACAATCCTATCAATATAATAAAAATAACAACCATCATTATCTGACTCGAGTCCACGACACTATCATACTCCTTTAATAACTATATTGAGTGCTATATACAAAAGCACAATTCTATTATACATTTTTTATAAGAAACATCAATAAAAAACAAAAAGGAGGAACAAATGTTCCTCCCGATGAACGATTATTATTTAAGTAATGATCTATATAATGCTTCAATATCTTCAACTGAAGTATCTCTTGGGTTACCTGGACGGCAAGCATCAGCATATGCATCCTTAGCTAACTGAGGAATATCTTCTTCCTTAACAACACCCTTAAGAGTCATTTCGATACCAACATCTTCACCTAACTTCTTAACAGCATCTACAGCAGCTTTACGGTATTCTTCCTGAGTCATACCATCAACACCTTCAACACCCATTGCCTTAGCGATGTCTTTATACTTTTCACCAGTATATTCAGCATTGTATTCCATAGTTGTTGGAAGTAAGATTGCACAAGCTTTACCATGAGGCATATCATAGTAAGCACTTAATGTATGAGCCATAGAATGGTCAACACCTAAACCTACGTTAGAGAATCCCATACCAGCAACATACTGACCTAAAGCCATACCTTCACGTCCTTCAGCAGTGTTTTCAACAGCACCTCTTAATGAACGAGCGATGATTTCGATAGCTTTAATATGGAACATATCTGAAAGTTCCCAAGCACCTTTAGTAATATAACCTTCGATAGCATGAGTTAAAGCATCCATACCTGTAGCAGCAGTTAATCCTTTTGGCATTGAAGACATCATTTCTGGGTCAACAACAGCAACTACTGGAATGTCATGATTATCTACACATACGAATTTACGTTTCTTTTCAACATCAGTAATTACATAGTTGATTGTAACTTCAGCAGCAGTACCTGCAGTAGTAGGAACAGCGATGATTGGAGCACAAGGATTCTTAGTTGGTGCAACACCTTCTAATGAACGTACATCAGCAAATTCAGGGTTTGTAATGATGATACCGATTGCTTTAGATGTATCCATTGAAGATCCACCACCGATAGCTACGATACAGTCAGCGCCTGCTTCTTTAAATGCAGCTACACCAGTCTGTACGTTTTCAATAGTTGGGTTTGGTTTAATGTTGCTGTAAAGAACATATTCAATACCAGCTTCATCTAATAAATCAGTTACTTTCTTAGTAACACCAAACTTTACTAAATCAGGGTCAGAAGCAACAAATACTTTCTTAAATCCTCTTGCTTTAATTTCTTCAGGAACAGCTTTAATAGCACCTGCTCCATGATAACTTGTTTCATTTAACATGAACTTATACATGATTATCGATCTCCTTTTAATTAACTTTTCTGACTTCATGTTAACATTGTAAGTGTTATCATTCAAGTGACAGATAAGTGGATTTGTCACTTTGTGAATAAATTTACAAAAAAAGACAACTGATTTTCATTTCTCAATTGTCTTTTCTTTCCCACAATATTCAATTTTACTTACGCTTACTTTAATTGACAGATTATTCAGTGATTCTCTTTTTTGTAGTTAATACAACTGCTGCTAAAGCACTTACTAATAATAATGAAGCATATAATGCAGCATTCATAGTATCACCAGTCTTTGGTGCTTCTTTCTTTGTAGTAGTTGTAGTATTTGTTTTCTTGTCATCTTTTGCTACAGGTGCATTAGGTGTAATTGTAGTTGTACCTTTATTTTCTGCAGGTTTTGTAGGTGTAGTAGGCTTAGCTGGTGTAGTAGGAGTTACAGTTGGTGCTGGAGCCTTTACTGAAGTTTCTACATACATAGACTTATATTTATCCTGACCGTTTAATTCGAATGCAAATACAAATTCAATTTCAGAATACATTGTCCAATCTACTGCAATCTGATGTCCAACATCATCATCATCATCCCAATACAAAGTTTTCGCATTCATTAATGCATCTTTAGTAAATGTAATCTTACCTTTACCTTCTTCATTTACTTCTATTTCAGATTGAACTTCTAAAGGTTCGCCATAACCATTTGCATCATAAACATACATTTCACCATTGGAAACTGTTCCACCTTTAGCATCTACTTCAAAGACAATATCACTATCTCCTGTCCATTTAGATTTAGGGTAAGTAAAGTGATTTCTGGTTCATAAGCTGCAGGTGCAGGTGTAGTTTCAGGTGCAGGTGTAGGTGTAGTTGTAGTTTCAGTAACAGCTGGAGTTTCTCCAGTTACTACTACATCTTCTGCAAATACTGCTGTAGTAGATAATGTTGTTACTGATAAAGCACAAGCGACTAACATAGTCATTAATTTCTTGTTCATAATCGTTTTCTCCTTATTCGATTTGTCCCAAAAAGAAGTCTTTTCAATTTTTTATAATGCAAAAATGCATAGAATATCTATTAAAAATAAATAATCCCTGTCGATACACTATAAGTATATCAAAAAGATCAGAGTGTCCCTTCATATGTATTTCTTCTGTCCATTATAAGCGTAAAAATGTTTATACATAATTGTCTACCCTTCTTATAGATTACTCATATAACCCTTTTCAAGACTAACCATATTATAACTCTTTTATTTCAACCATACAAAAAAAATCATAAAAAGTTAATATATTGAATGAATATTCTTTTATACAGCAAAAAAGAGACCTTACTTCAGATCTCTTAATAGTTCATCTAACTTTGGTGGTAATGCTTCTATCAGCATATCAGCTAATTCTTCAGGTTTCAGCTTATATCCTTCTGTTGCCCAGTCTACAGTCATAGTAATAGACCCATGACAATACATTTCTAATAAAAATTCTATATCTGATGGGATATTATTACCTAGTTTTCTCTTAATAATATTCTGATAGAAAGTGAGAATACAGTTATAATCATAGTTTTCTACATTATTATAATCTTTAGATTTAAATGCTTCTTTAAAGAATACTCTATCATGATAAATGAATTCAAATTTCTTAGTAAGCCCTTCTCTTAAAGTTTCACTATTGCCAATCTGTAAGAAAGACTTATCCGCCAATACTTCAAAATACCAGTTCACAAGATCATATTTATCACGAAAATAACGATAAAATGTCTGTCTAGTCTTACCGCTCATTTCCACAATATCAGTCACTGTGATCTTATCAAGAGACTGATGATTCATCAATTGTTTGATGCATTCTGCAAATATATATCGTGTATCTCCCAAAATTCTCACCGCCTTTGTAACATTATAACAAACCCATCTCTAAAAATAAAGAAGACAACCCCAATAGAGGTTGTCTCTTAATGATTAAAGTTCGATATCACAAAGTTCTGATGCTAAACCAATGTATGATGCAGGTGTCATATCTAATAAAGTCTGACGATCTTCATCACTTAACTGTTCTAAGCTCTTTGCGAATGCCTGAATATCTTCCTGAGAAATATTCTTACCACGAGTTAAGGCCTTAAGTGTATCATAAGCATCTGGTACACCATATTTTCTTAACATTGTCTGGATAGGTTCTGCAAGAACTTCCCATTTTTCATTTAAGTCTTTTGCAAGCTTTTCTTTATTTACAACACACTTAGCTAAACCGCCAGTTGTTTCAGAAATAGCCTGTAATGAATATCCGAAGCATAATCCTAAGTTACGCTGACTTGAAGAGTCTGATAAGTCTCTCTGCATTCTTGACTTAGGAAGCTTGTTAGATAATGCAACACATAGATTATTTGATAAATCAATGTTTGCTTCAGAGTTTTCAAAACGGATTGGGTTAACCTTATGAGGCATAGTTGAAGAACCAACTTCACCCTTAACAGGAATCTGTTTAAAGTATTCCATTGAGATATATAACCACATATCTACATCTAAGTCAGCCAATACATTATTGAAATGACGGATACCATCTAAGATATGACAAGTATAGTCATGAGATTCAATCTGAGTAGTTAATGGATTGAATGTAAGTCCTAAATAGTCTTCTACGAATTCCTTATTTAATGTAGGCCAATCTTCGTTAGGGAATGCTGTTAAGATAGCACTGTAGTTACCAGTTGCCCCATTGAATTTTGCTTTAATCTTGATATTTTCAATGTTTTCAATACTAGAAAAGAAACGATAAGCATAGACTTTGAATTCTTTACCAATAGTTGTAGGTGTAGCAGGCTGTCCATGAGTATGTGCAAGCATTGCATCATCCTTATGATCAACTGCTAATTTATTGATCATTGAAGCAAATTCTTTAGCTGCAGGTAACCAAACATCCTTTAAGCCATGTTTAATCATACATGCATATGATGTATTGTTGATATCTTCAGAAGTACATCCGATATGTACATAGCTTTCTAAATGTTCATAACCTAAAGCTTTAAGCTTTTCATCAATAAAATATTCTACTGCCTTAACATCATGTCTTGTAACAGATTCGATTTCTTTAATTCTCTTGAAAGAATCAAAGTTGAAATCTTTAGAAATCGCAAGAATATCATCTACCTTGTTAGGATCAACCCTGTCTAAAGTTTCTGTATGAAGGTGATCCAACTGGAACTTCAACCACTGGATTTCTACAAACACTCTATACTTAACAAGTGCATATTCACTGAAATAATCAGCTAACTGATCTTTAATCTTGCCATAACGTCCATCTAGAGGACAGAGTGTCATACTTTCAAATTCTAATTTATCCATTCGTTATTCTCCTTTAAAATACTTCACGCCGGCTTCAAATAACTTCTGATCCATTTCACCGTAGATGTTAAGGTCTCTGTTTTCACCCTGACGTTCAGAATGACCCATCTTACCTAATACTCTACCATCTTCAGAAACGATACCTTCAATACCATACATAGAACCATTAGGGTTATATGGAGATTCCATAGTAACATTTCCATTTGGATCAACATACTGGAATGCTACCTGACCATTATCAATTAACTGATCAAGCACTTCCTTAGGTGCAACGAAACGTCCTTCACCATGAGAAATAGGGATAATATGTTCATCACCTAACTCTACATTAGCAAGCCATGGAGACTTCACGCTAGATACTCTTGTAGTCACCATCTGAGATAAGTGGCGTCCAATTGTATTGAATGTTAGAGTAGGATCATCTTTGCTCATATCCTTAATATGTCCATGAGGAAGTAAACCAAGTTTTACTAATGCCTGGAATCCATTACAGATACCAATCATTAAGCCTTCACGATTGTCTAATAAATCATCGATTGCAGCCTTTAATCTTGGGTTACGTAATACAGTTGCAATGAACTTACCTGAACCTTCAGGTTCATCACCAGCTGAGAAACCACCTGGTAGCATCATGATCTGTGCATTATGGATTGCTTCTTCTAATTCATCAACAGACTTCTTAATATCTTCTTCTGTCTTATTTCTAATAAGAACAAGCTGAACCTTTGCACCTGCTTTTTCAAATGCACGTTTAGAATCAAATTCACAGTTAGTTCCTGGGAATACAGGAATAACAACATTGACTTCATCATACTTCTTAGAAGCAAACATCTTGCCTCTTTCATTGCAGTCACCAGTACGTACTTCTGTAGTAGGTGCTTTTGCTGTAGTAGGATATACAGATTCTAATGGCGCACAGTTGATTTCATATGCATCATCAAGTGTCACTTTCTCACCCTTATATGATACAGCCTTTTCTTCATTTGTAGAAGCAATAATACGAACATTTTCATATCCTGCAACAACTTCTGCGTTGTCTACTTCCACAATGATATGTCCAAAGTTCTTTTCAACTAAGTCATTAAGTGTTAAAGCATCATCAAATGTGACACCAATTTCATTACCAAATGCCATCTTATAAACAGCTTCAACTAAACCACCGTCTTTAACTGTATAAGCTGAATAAGCCTTACCAGACTGAATCAATGCTTCTACAGCATCAAACTGTTTTCTTAAAGCTTCAAAGTCAAATACATGGAATTCATCCTTTGGAAGCATGAATTCGACTAATACATGTCCTGCTTCTTTTAATTCAGGAGTGATGACTTTATGTACATCTCCACCAGTAATTGCGAATGATACTAAAGTTGGAGGAACATCTAAGTCTTCAAATGAACCTGACATAGAATCCTTACCACCAATTGAAGGTAATAATAATTCTTCCTGAGCACGATAAGCACCAAGTAATGCACTAAATGGTTTACCCCATCTCTTAGGATCATTTAATAGCTTTTCAAAGAATTCCTGGAATGAGAAACGGATTGTATGCCATGTACCACCCATTGCGATGATCTTTGCGACAGATTCTACAACTGCATTGATTGCACCATGATATGGTGACCATTCAGAAATAAGTGGGCTATAACCATAACTCATTAATGAACATGTAGTTGTTTCTTTTCCTAATACTGGAATTAATGCAGCCATACCTTCAGTTTCTGTACGATAAGTCTTACCACCAAATGGTGAAAGAACAGTACTATTACCGATAGAAGAGTCAAAACGTTCTACTAGGCCCTTCTGAGAAGCTGTAGATAAACGTGATAATACTTCTTTAGTTGTTTCAGTAAAGTTTTCTTTTGCTTCTGGATTGAATGGTGCTTTATCAAAATCAGGTAATTCTACATGGATATCCTGATAACGCTTAGCTCCTGCTTCATCTAAGAAGTCTCTAGAGATATCTACAATAGTATCTCCCATATATTTCATAGTTAAACGGTTCTTATCTGTAACTGTTGCCACCTGTACAACTTCAAGGTTTTCATCATGAGCAGCCTGGATACAGAAGTCTTTATCACATTCATTGATGACAATAGCCATACGTTCCTGTGATTCACTAATTGCAAGTTCAGTACCATTTAAACCTTCATATTTCTTTAACACTGCATCTAAGTTGATATCAAGACCAGGTGCTAATTCACCAACTGCAACGCTGACACCTCCAGCACCAAAGTCATTACATCTTACAATCTTCTTAGAGAATTCTTTATTTCTAAATAATCTCTGAATCTTTCTTTCTTCAACTGGGTTACCTTTCTGTACTTCAGCACCAGCAGTTTCAGTTGTCTTTAATTCATGTTTCTTAGAAGAACCAGTGGCACCACCAATACCATCACGACCAGTACGTCCACCAATTAATAAGACAATCTGTCCATTTTCAGGAATTAATCTCTTAACCTGTTCTTCTGGTGCAGCTGCAACTACAGCACCTAATTCCATTCTCTTAGCAACATAACCCTGATCATATACTTCATGTACAAAACCAGTTGTTAAACCAATCTGGTTACCGTAAGAAGAGAAACCATGAGCTGCTTCTTCACAGATCTTTCTCTGTGGTAATTTACCAGGAAGTGTATCTTCTAATTTCTGACGAGGATCACCTGCACCAGTAATACGCATTGACTGGTAAACATAAGCACGACCTGATAATGGGTCACGGATTGCACCACCTAAACATGTAGCAGCACCACCAAATGGTTCAATTTCAGTTGGATGGTTATGTGTTTCATTCTTGAACATTAATAACCAATCTTCATCACCATCAGTTGTATGAACCTTTAAACGAACTGAGCAGGCATTGATTTCTTCAGATACTTCCATATCATCCAAATAGCCACGTTTTCTAAGTTCTTTCATAGAAATAGTTGCAAGATCCATTAAAGTAAGTGGTCTCTTTGTATCCACACCATAAACAACATGACGGCTTGCTTTATATTTTTCTACATCTTTTTCTAAGATTTCTTTAAATGCACCACTTGCGATATCAATATCAGTAATAACTGTCGCAAATGTAGTATGACGACAATGATCTGACCAATAAGTATCTAATACTCTGATTTCAGTTTCTGTAGGATCTCTCTTTTCTACATCTCTGAAATAATTCTGAGTTACTTTTAAGTCATCGAAGTTCATTGCAAGACTCATCTTTTCAAGTAATGCTTCAACTTCTTCATCAGTAAAACCAATAAATCCTTCGATCACTGGAACCTTCTTGATTTCAACAACAGCATCATTTAAATCTGCTGGTTTTTCTAAAGACGCTTCTCTAGAATCAACAGGGTTAATTAAATAATGTTTAATTGCTGGTAATTCATCACTAGAAATACCTTCGATTACAATAAGCTTTGCACATTTAACCTTAACGCCTTTTTCACCAGTTAATAACTGGAAGCACTGTTCACAGGCATCTGCTCTAGCATCATACTGTCCTGGAAGATATTCAATCGCAAAACTTACAGCTCCTTCTGGAATTGCATATTCTTCACGATATACTTCATCTACCATTGGCTCAGAAAGAATAGTAGGAATACCTTCTTCTAATACTTCTTCAGTAATACCCTGAAGATCATAACGGTTGACAACTGTTAAGTTAGAAACGTCAGTTAAACCTAGTCTTGTCATCAAATCATGTTTGATAGAGTCTGCTTCAACCGCATTTTCTTTTCTTTTTTCTACATAAACGCGATAAACTTTAGCCATGTTATCCTCCTAATGTAAGCCAATATCTTTACGCATATACATGCCATCAAAATGAATGTTTTCAATTGCATCATAGACTTTCTTTCTTGTTTCTTCAAGATCATGTCCTAATGCACAAACATTTAATACACGTCCACCATTTGTGACGATTTCATTGTTTTCATTACGTTTAGTACCTGCATGGAAGACAACGATATCTTCTGGAAGATGATCTAAACCAGTAATGACTTTACCCTTTTCATAAGATCCAGGATAGCCTCCACTTGCAAGAACAACACATGTTGCCTGTTCATCTTTCCACTTAACATCTACATCTTTTAATGTATTTGTAGCACATCCATACATCACTTCATATAAATCACTTTCAAGTCTCATTAAGATAACCTGAGTTTCAGGATCACCAAAACGAACATTGAATTCTAATACCTTTACATCCTGATCCTTGATCATTAATCCAATAAAGACAACACCACGATAATCCATATGATCTTCATGTAAGCCTTTCATGAATGGATCAAGAATCTTTTCTTTGAAAGTCCCTTCCATACCTTCAGGTAAAAATGGGTTAGGTGATACAGTACCCATACCACCAGTATTTGGACCTTCATTATTATCATAAATCTGTTTATGGTCTTTTGCAGATACCATAGGTACGATCGTATCATGGTCTACAAAACATAATAGAGAACATTCAAAACCAGTTAAGAATTCTTCTAAAACAACCTTCTTACCAGCTTCACCAAAAGCACTGCCATCAAGCATCACTTTAAGTTCTTCTTTAGCCTGCTGCTTTGTTTCACAGATGACTACGCCCTTACCTGCTGCAAGACCATCAGCCTTAACAACAACAGGAAGATCAAAAGCATCTAATGCTTTAACAGCTGATTCATAATCAGTCACTTCTTCATACTTTGCAGTAGGAATATTGTGCTTTTTCATGAAATCCTTAGAGAAGGCTTTAGAACCTTCAAGAATAGCTGATTCTTTTCTAGGACCAAATACTTTGTGTCCTCTTTCTTCTAAATAGTCAGCAAGTCCCATACATAATGGTACTTCAGGACCAATAACAGTTAAATCAATACCCTTTTCTTCAACAGTCTTTAAGATAAAAGGCATATCTTCTACACTACCTGGAATACATACAGCATCCATACCAGGATTACCAGGAATAGCATATAATTCAGTAACATGTTTACTCTGTTTTAATTTCCAGGCAATTGCATGTTCTCTTCCACCACTACCAATAACAAGAACCTTCATAGAACGCCTCCTTAGTGTCTAAAATGTCTATAACCACTGAATACCATTGTCATATCATGTTCATCACAATAATCAATAGATTCCTGATCACGAACTGATCCACCAGGCTGTACAATAGCCTTAATACCTGCTTCATCGGCCACCTGTGCACAATCACTAAATGGGAAGAATGCATCACTTGCTAATACAGCACCATGGAAATCCTTATCAGGATTATTATGAATTGCATTTTCTAATGCCCAGATACGTGAAGTCTGTCCTCCACCAACAGCTAAAGTACATCCATCTTTCACTAATACAATTGCATTAGACTTAACATATTTAACAACCTTTAAACCAAATTCCATATCAGATAATTCAGCTTCTGTTGGCTGCTTTTTAGTCACTACTTTCATTTCATCAATAAGCTTAGTATTTAATTCCTGAACAAGTGCTTTACCTTCAAGATACTTAATATCATACTTAGCATCACGTGCATCAAGATTCTTAAGCTTTAATAAACGTAAGTTCTTCTTCTTTTCTAATACTTCTAAAGCATCATCATCAAAATCAGGTGCTGCAATGATTTCTAAGAAAGTCTTCTTCATTTCTAAAGCAGTTTCCTTATCAATCTTATAGTTCACAGCGATGATTCCACCAAAGATAGAAGTTGGATCTCCTTCATAAGCACGCTTATAAGATTCATAACCAGTCTTACCAATAGCCACTCCACAAGGTGTTGAATGCTTAATTGCAACAGTCACTAACTGATCACCAAATTCTCTTACGCAGGCAACTGCACCATATAAATCATTCACGTTATTGAAAGAAATTTCTTTACCATGTAACTGTTCATAATCTAATAAAGAATGCTGAACATATGGATCAACGTAGGCATTTGCACTCTGTTGAGAGTTTTCACCATAACGTAAATGATCTGTCTTCTTTAATGAAATATTTAAGATATCAGGGAATTCATCATGGACCTGATCAGCGAAATAACGAGAAATCATTGCATCATAGCTGCCTGTTAAGCTATAAGCCTTATAAGCAAGATTCATTCTGAATTCAAAATCAGTCTTATCTTCTCTAATAGCTTCTAATACAGCATCATAATCTTTTGGATCAGTAACAATCAATACATCCTTGAAGTTCTTAGCAGCAGAACGGATCATTGAAGGTCCACCGATATCAATGTTTTCAATCATTTCAGCCATTGGCTTACCAGCCTTAAGCGCTTTTTCAAACTCATAGAGATTACAACAAACAAGATCAATAGGTGTAATACCCATTTCTTCTACAGTCTTGACATGTTCTTCTACATCTCTTCTAAATAGAATACCACCATGTACTTTTGGATGAAGTGTCTTAACTCTTCCATCAAGAATTTCAGGGAAACCTGTTACATCATCGATTTCAATAGCTTTTACACCTGCTTCTAATAGTTTCTTATATGTTCCACCAGTAGAAACAACTTCAAATCCTAATTCTTCAAGACCTTTCGCAAATTCAACAATACCTTCTTTATTTGTAACTGATACTAACGCTCTTTTCAACTGATCTTCACCCTTTCATTTTCTACAGAAACACGTCCTTCACAATATAAAGCAACAGCTTCTGGTAAGATTTCATGTTCGATTTCTAAGACACGTGCCTGAATGTCTTCAGGAGTCTCTAAGTCTGAAATATCAACCGCTCTTTGTAAGATGATTGGCCCACCATCCACTTCTCCAGTAACGAAATGAACAGTTGCACCTGACACCTTCACACCTCTTTTAAACACCGCCTCATGGACATGCATTCCATAGAATCCAGGACCACAGAAAGATGGAATAAGTGAGGGATGAATATTAATAATACGATTCTTATATTGTTCAATCAGCTTATCTCCAACAATAGCAAGATAACCTGCTAATACAACAACATCAATCTTTTCTTCTTCAAATCTCTTTAAGATCTCATCTTCATCCTTGATCCATTCTGCCTGAATACCATGAAGACGGGCTCTTTCTAAACCGTAAGCCTTCTTACGGTTAGAAATAACCAGACGGATCTGTCCATTGATTTTTCCGGCTTCACACGCATCGATGATGGACTGAAGATCAGTTCCACCACCAGATACGCATACAGCTATGTTTAGCATAATTCTGCTCCCTTTTCACCTTCAGCAATATAACCTACTTCATAGCTTTCATAGCCAGCAGCATTAATTGCTTCGATAGTCTTTTCAACATCTGCAGGATCAACAGCAAGAACCATACCTAATCCCATGTTGAATGTGTTATACATCATCTTTTCTTCAACGTTTCCTGCTTTTGCAATTAAGCCAAAGATAGGAGGCACTTTATAGCTATCCTTCTTAACAACAGCCTTTACACCATCAGGTAACATTCTAGGAAGGTTTTCATAGAATCCTCCACCAGTAATATGGCTGCATCCTTTAACCTTGATACCAGCATTCTTTACGCTCTTTAATGCTTTTACATAAATCTTAGTAGGAGCAATTAATGCTTCACCTAAAGTAGTACCTAATTCATCATAATAAGTATCTAAAGATTCTTTAGTCATTTCAAATACACTACGTACTAAAGAGAATCCATTACTATGTACACCAGTAGATGCAATACCAACTAAAGCATCACCAGGCTTGATTGTAGAACCATCAATAATATCTTTCTTATCTACAACACCTACTGCAAAACCAGCTAAATCATAATCATCAACAGGCATTAAACCTGGATGTTCTGCAGTTTCACCACCAACAAGGGCACATTCAGACTGAATACATCCTTCAGCAACACCCTTAACGATAGTCGCAATCTTTTCAGGATAATTCTTACCACATGCAATGTAATCAAGGAAGAATAGAGGTTCTCCACCTGAACAAGCAATATCATTCACACACATTGCGACTGCATCAATACCAATTGTATCGTGTTTATCCATTACAAAAGCAAGTTTTACCTTTGTACCACAGCCATCAGTACCAGATAAAAGAACTGGTTCTTCCATATCCTTGATCTTGCTTAAATCAAAAGCACCAGCAAAACCACCAATACCACCAAGTACTTCTGGTCTCATAGTAGCCTTAACATGCTTCTTCATTAATTCTACTGACTTATAACCTGCTTCAATGTCTACTCCAGCTTTTTTATAATCCATGTTTCTTCATCCTTTTATCTATTATTTTTCCATTCTTGCAAGAACTGCTTTATAAGTTTCAATTAAATCACCGATATCCTGTCTGAATACGTCTTTGTCATACTTCTTGTTAGTATCTACATCCCATAAACGGCAAGAATCTGGTGAGATTTCATCCGCTAATACGATTTCGCCTTCTTTTGTCTTACCAAATTCGATTTTGAAATCTACTAGCTTTAAGTTTAATCTTAAGAAGAAAGCCTTAAGTAATTCGTTGATCTTTAATGTTTCAGATTTGATAGTGTTATATTCATCTCTAGTGCAAAGACCTAAAGCAACAGCATGGTCTTCATTGATTAATGGATCACCATATTCATCATTCTTATAACTAATTTCAAAAATTGGTTCTGCTAAAACAACACCTTCCTTAGCACCAAGTCTCTTACAGAAAGAACCTGTTGTAATATTACGTACAATAACTTCTAGTGGGAAGATTTCTACTTTCTTAACTAAATCATCAGTATCATTTAACTTTTCAATCATATGAGTCTTGATACCTGCTTCTTCTAACATATCAAAGATAATACCTGAAATAGTGTGGTTTAATACACCCTTACCAGCAAACTGATCATGTTTTACACCATTACCTGCAGTTGCATCATCTTTATAATGCATTAAGATAACATCTTCGTTATCAGTTGCAAAAATTTCCTTAGCTTTTCCTTCGTACATTAATTCTTTCTTTTCCATTGTTGTTTTCTCCTCTTATCTATATTTTTCTGAAATTTCGTTATTTGTATCTAAGCAGGCTTTTTCCATAGCCTGACGGTTGTTCTTTAATTTTTCACTTAATTCTGGATATTTGATTGCCATGATTTCAAGTGCTAACCAAGCAGCATTCTTAGCACCATCAATTGCAACTGTTGCAACTGGGATACCAGAAGGCATCTGGACAATTGATAATAAGGCATCCATTCCATCTAAACTTGCACCTTTAATTGGAATACCAATAACTGGTAACACTGTCATAGAAGCAACGACACCAGGTAAGGCAGCAGCCATACCAGCAGCTGTTAAGATAACATCTGTTCCATTGTTGTTGCATTCTTCTACAAATTCACTCAATGCACGATGTGCACGGTGTGCAGATAAAGCACGTACTTCAACATCTACGCCATATTCTTTTAATATAGCAATTCCTTTTTCTACCTTTGCTTCATCAGAGGCAGAACCCATAATTACTGCAGCTTTCATTTCAGTCCTCCATTATTTTCATTATGACTTTCATGATCTAGGTGCTCAGAGGCCTTTCACCTAAACTTGACCTCAATTATTAGAATAAACCAGTAATCTTACCGTCTTCATCAATGTCCATATTATTGGCAGCTGGTACTTTTGGTAAACCTGGCATACGCATAATATTTCCAGAAATAGCAACTAAGAATCCAGAACCAGTATTTGGAATCAAGTCATTGATTGTTACCTTGAATCCTTCAGGACGTCCAAGTAAAGTCGCATCATCTGATAAAGAATACTGAGTTTTCGCAACACAGATTGGTAAATCACCTAAGCCCTGAGCAGTGAACTTCTTGATTTTGTTAGCTACCTTCTTAGTGAAGACAACATCATCTGCACCATAGATTTCTTTAGCGATTGTCTTGATCTTTTCATCAATAGGCATATCTAATGAATAGATCGGTGCATAATGAGATTCTTTAGTATCAAGGATATTTAATAGCTTGTTAGCAAGATCAATACCTCCTTCGCCACCCTTAGCCCATACTTCAGAAATAGATACTTCAACATTTAATTCCTTACACATATCATCTAATAGCTTTAATTCAGCTTCTGTATCTGTAGGGAAAGCGTTAATAGCAACGATACAAGGTAAACCAAACTTCTTGATATTTTCAATATGTTTAGTTAAGTTACCAATACCCTTCTTTAATGCTTCAAGGTTTTCAGTACCTAATTCTTTCTTATTGACACCACCATGCATCTTTAATGCACGAACAGTCGCAACAATGACAACTGCATCTGGATTTAAACCAGCCTGACGACACTTGATATCTAAGAACTTTTCAGCGCCTAAATCAGCACCAAACCCTGCTTCAGTAATAGCATAATCACCAAGTTTCATAGCAAGCTTTGTAGCCATAACTGAGTTACATCCATGAGCGATATTGGCGAATGGACCACCATGTACAAATACTGGAGTATGATCTAAAGTCTGTACAAGGTTAGGCTTGATAGCATCCTTTAATAATAAAGTTACAGCACCAGTTGCATGAATATCATCAACAGTGACTGGTTCACCATCATAATTATAAGCAACAATCATTCTTGCAGCTCTTGACTTTAAATCTTCAAGAGAAGTAGATAAACATAAGATACCCATGACTTCACTTGCCACACTAATATCAAAACCATCTTCACGAGGAACACCATTTGGTTTACCACCTAAACCAACAACAATATGTCTTAAAGCACGATCGTTTAAGTCAACAACTCTCTTCCATACAATCTGTCTAGTATCAATGTTCAAAGGGTTACCCTGCTGAATAGAGTTATCAAGCATTGCCGCAATCAAGTTATTTGCTGAAGTGATGGCATGAATATCACCTGTGAAATGAAGGTTGATATCTTCCATAGGAACAACCTGGGCATATCCTCCACCAGCTGCACCACCTTTAATACCAAAGCAAGGACCTAAACTTGGTTCACGCATTGCAACAATAGATTTCTTACCTAACTGATGTAATGCCTGTGATAAACCAATCATTGTAGTTGTCTTACCTTCACCTGCAGGTGTTGGGTTGATTGCAGTCACAAGAATTAATTTACCATCTGGATTATTTTCAACTTTCTTGATAGTTTCTAAAGAGATTTTTGCTTTATATTTACCATATAATTCTAAATCATCTTCAGTCAGTCCAATCTTTTCAGCCACATTTTTAATTGGTTCCATGACTGTACTCTGTGCAATTTCTACGTCTGTTAACATTTTTTGTTTTTCCTCTCTTTCAGGTTATTTTCTTTCAAAACAATTATATACTAATCCGGTACCTGCATGCTTCCATTTTTTTAAAAAAACAAAAAAAGAGCCTACTAAGTCCAGGACGTTGCCCAGACGGTCGGCTCTTCAAGAAATTATACTCCATGTGGTTAATTCCACTTCCGTCAGTCGTATAATACAGTTGTAGTTTATCAAATAACCTATTGTTTGACAAGCACAAATTTGATTAAATAGTGGCATAATTTTATAATATAAAAACGGAGGTAATGACTATGTTTAAAGAAGTAGATGTAAATACATTTGATTTAAAAATATTCAATAAATTGAATAAGGAATGGGCACTACTTAGTGCAGGTAATAAAGACGCATTTAATACTATGACTATTTCATGGGGCGAGATGGGTACATTATGGAATAAGCCAGTGATGACTTGTTTTGTAAGACCACAGCGTTATACAAAGGAATTTATAGATTCTAATGATCAGATGACTCTTTCATTCTTTAATGGAGAACATATGAAAGATTTAACAATACTTGGTAGAGAGTCTGGACGTGATGGAGATAAGATTGCGAAGACTGATTTAACACCTACATTTATTGAAAATCTCCCTACATTTGAAGAGGCAGACATTGTCGTTGTGGGAAAGAAACTCTATGAAGATACTATCAAGCCTGAATGTTTCTTAGATGAAACACTTGTGGATAAGAACTATCCTAATAAAGATTTCCATACAATGTATATCTGTGAAGTTGAAAAGATCTATATAAAATAAGAGAAGCGTTAGTTCGCTTCTCTTTTTAGTTCTTCGTATTCTCTTATTTGGTTATATTCTTCGATTGTTTTCTTAATATCATTAAAGATATGTGGATCAAGTGTCTTCTCTAATTCATCTTCATCCACAAACTTATAATCTGTATGCTCAAATGAAATCTTAACCTGATCATTTGTAGGAATACACAAGAAACCAATACCCACTGTCTGATAGTGTGGTCTAATAGCCGTAAATGTATAAACCGGCTTAATGATTTCAATATCTAGTCCTGTTTCTTCCTTTAATTCTCTTACTAACGCCTGGTGAGGATCTTCCCCATATTCTAATCCCCCACCTGGTAATTCCCAATAACCAAGTCCATCTGATGAAGGTCTGACACGTTTTAAGATTAATGTCTTACCTTCATAAATCACAATACCTTTAACTGTAATATGAAATTGTATGTCCTTATTCTCCATATTCTTTTGCCCCCTTTTTACTATATTAGCACAACTCTTGAAAGAACGTTACAAAAAGGTGCAGTATGTGTGTTTCAAATACTACAGAAATTGTATATAATAGTCACTGAGGTGAATAAAATGATTGATTTTAAAGAAGAAGTATTAAAGCATAAAGATGAAATGCTGAAAGATTTAAAGGACTTATGTCTAATCCCTTCAACTCTTGATAAATCTACTGCAAAAGAAAATCAGCCATTTGGTGAAAACAACCGTAAAGCGCTTGATTTAATGCTTTCTATTGGTCAAAGAGATGGATTTGTTACTGATGATTGTGATGGATATGCTGGTTCTATTGATATTGGTGAGGGAGAAGAATGTTTTGGTATTCTTGGACACTTAGATGTTGTACCTACTGAAGGTCAGGAATGGAATTATCCAGAATATGATATGACTCTTGATGGAGATACACTCTATGGTCGTGGTGTTGCTGATGATAAGGGACCTTTAATTGCCGCTTATTATGCTGCTAAGATTGTGAATGAACTTGATTTTGAAAAGAAGATGAAAGTTCGTATCATCTTTGGATGTAATGAAGAAAATGGTTCTCGCTGTATGCATTACTATTTCCAGCATCGTCCATATCCAAAGATGGGATTTACTCCAGATGCTGATTTCCCTGTAGTATATGGTGAAAAAGGTAACTGTCATTTCATCATCAAGGGTAAAACAGATGATGATAAGGTAATTTCTATTCATTCAGGACGTGTAGTGAATATCGTACCAGATCAGGCTAAAGCTGTATTAAAGGGTACTGACTATGAAGAATCATATAATGCATTCTTAAAAGAAAATAACTTCAAGGGTTCTTTAGAAGTTGTAGATGGTAACACACACTTATTCTTAAAAGGTAAGAGTGCCCATGCATCTCAGCCTCAGTTAGGTAATAATGCTGCAAGTAACTTATGTCATTATATTGCAAGTGTGACTGATAATAGCTACGCAAAATTCGTTGATGAATATTTATATAATGATTATTTAGGTGAAAAGTTCAATGTCGCATTTACTGGTGAAATGGGTGCTTTAACTGTTAACCTTGGTATCTTAAATTATGAAAATAATGAAGGTTCATTAACTCTTGATTTACGTCTTCCTCATGACTCAGACAATGATGAACTTGTTAAGAATGTAGATGAAGCTGTTAATAAGTATGGCTTGAGTGAAGAACATGATATTGGTCCTGCATTATATGTAGATCCTAACAGTGAATTAGTTCAGAAGCTTCATGAATCATATGTACAGTTCACAAATGATCATGAACATGGTCCTCAGACTATCGGTGGTGGAACTTATGCAAAAGAAATGCCTAACTGTGTTGCTTTTGGTTGTGAATTTCCTGGTAAAAACCATCATATGCATGAAGAAAATGAATTAATTTCATTAGATGATTTATTAACTGCAGCTGCTATCTACGCTCAGTCTCTCTATAATCTTCTTAAAAAATAGTTGAATTCTATGTGCAACTCAAGTATAATTTGAGTTGCACAAAGTTGCGGCCGTGGTGGAATGGTAGACACGCAAGTTTGAGGGACTTGTGGACGTACGTCTGTGTGAGTTCAAATCTCATCGGCCGCACCATTAATTAAGATGAACTAGCTAGAGATAGCTAGTTTTTTATATTATGTGGAGGATTTTGTATGATTGATCATATGGAAATAAGAGGCGCAAAGGTTCATAATTTAAAGAATATTGATGTTGATATTCCTTTGAATAAGATTGTAGCTATTTCTGGTGTATTAGGAAGTGGTAAGACAACATTGATTCTTGAATCTTTATATCCTGCCATAAAAGCTTCATTAAATCATGAAACACTTCCTAATCATGTAAAAGAATTGGATGCATCATGGGTCAATAAGGTTGATTTGATTGATGCGTCCCCTATTGGAAATAATGTCAGAAGTACTGTTGCAACTTATTCTGGTGTATTTGATCATTTAAGAAGGTTGTATGGAAGATTAAGTGATCAATATAGTGCAGGTGATTTTTCTTATAATACAGGTAAGTTAAGATGTCCTGTGTGTGAAGGTACTGGTACTATTTCTATGGATATACAGCTTCTTCAAGATATAGAAATGACTTGTGAACATTGTGATGGTACACGGTACAGCAATGATGTGGATTCTATAATGTACCATGGTTAT
>NZ_FR898772.1:0-54733 GCF_000437715.1 Catenibacterium sp. CAG:290 | reverse complement strand
TTTGGAAAACTGTCATTTATTTCGAGACAGCCTCTTTATTATTTTATAAACTATTGCGATTAAAAAGGTGTCATTTTACTGACACCTTTAGCCTTTATTAGGAAACTTAGAATATACAAATTGACGTAAACGTGGATGTTCTCTCTTATAAATGAGCTGATAGAGCACATATGCGATTATACTTGCTGCTACAGCATCCATAAATGAATGCTGTTTGATGAACATTGTAGATAATGTAATAAGTACTGCTGAGATAATCGCAAATATATGCATTGGTTTATTATCTTTGAATTTCTTTGATTTAATGAGTGCTATCGCACATCCTATTGAATTAAATACATGAATACTCGGAAATACGTTAGTTGGTTTATCTGCCCCATAAATAAATCTTAACCAGAATTGTTCAAAGGCATTCCCTGTAAGTACTTCTGGACGATGACAGAATGTTGTTGGGAAGATTGTGAATATGATAAGTGAAATAGTCATACCACAGGCAAGAAATGAAAAGCCACGATAGAATTCATCTGCATCATAGAAAAACAAGAATAACAAAGTTCCTGCAACAAATAAAAACCAATAGATATAAGGAATAATAAATGCTGGTACAAATGGTATGATACGGTCTAATCCTACATACATATCAAAGAAATGACTAATATCTCTTTGTTGTAAGCCAAAGTACCAAGGCATATAAAATACAAAATAGACAAGAACCCATGCATGTTCATGAGTCTTTATGAATTTCTTAATCATTTAATCACCCAAAGTTTATTCTATCGATTCAGTAGGTAATAGTCAACATAAAAAAACAGTGATAGAATCACTGTTAATTGAAACCAAATAGTTTCTGTGCAAGTTTATATCCACCAACGATTAGTTTACGTCCTAGTGGATCATTTAATTGCATAGCAAGACCTAATGCAGTCTTCTTTACTTCCTTATAAACGGCAGGCTTTGTATCCTTCATATAAGCCCATAAATCATTACGTTTCTGTAGGTTTTCTTCTGTACCACTCTTTACGCAAAGTACTGTAGTTACTGTAGTAATCATAGATAAATACTTAATTAAGTATTTTCTCATCTTACGTGATTTAAGTTTATCAATATCAATCGCATCAATCATACGTTTATTCACTCTAATCTGCTGATCAATACGTTTAATCATCACTGTTTCATTCACTGACTGATCATCACGACCAATGAAATAGTGATATAAATCAACATTTAGATAATACATAGTCTGAACAAATGGAATAGGTTCATACACAAATAAGTTATCTACATAGAATGTATGTTTAGGAAGTACAAGACCACTTGCACGTAATACTTCTGTACGATAGATAATTGAATGCATTAATAGGTTCTGTGATGGATAGAAATATTTCACATCATACCATCTGAAAATCTTATTTTCAGGTAATGCATTTGTATAACGAATAGGCTTCTGTGTATTCTTTGATGGTTTATCATAGACATAGTTACAGATCATCATATCGACATCATTACCAAGTTTCTTTAATGTCTGAATCACTTTAACTAAAGATGCTTCATCAAACCAGTCATCACTGTCTAATACTTTAAAGAAGCGTCCGGTTGCATTCTTTAAACCAGTATTCACTGCTTCACCATGTCCACCATTTTCCTGATGTATACATCTGATTGTTGCAGGATATTCTTCCTCTAATAAATCTCCTATCTCTCCTGTCTTATCCTTAGAACCATCATCAATGATTAAGATTTCAATATCATTTTCACATATTAATAATGGTTCAATAGCATGTCTCATATAATCCTGTGAATTATAACAAGGCACTGCAACTGTAAGAGTTTTCATATATTTACCTCCATATAGATTTATTTTACCATAAATCACCTTAATAAGGCTATAATTTATCAACTATCGCTTGTGTTTACATCTAAAATTAATGTAATATATACTGTATACGTAAGGAGTTGAGGTAAACAAATGAATAGAGACGTAACATATAAGGATAGTTTACTATTTCATATTAGTACAATGAAGTTCCTTTGTCCTGTATTTGGTATTATCATGTTAGTTCTTGGCTTTATAGAAGCAAAAGACGGTTATTATGTGATTACAGGGCTTGGTGTCATCGGGCTTCTACTTATGATTTATATCACTTTAAAGGTGAATAAGAAGAAGACTTTCTCTTATATGATGACTGAAGATGATATTACTTTTAAAGAAGGTAATAATGAAAAGAAGTATGCTTATGAAGACATTACTAAACTAGTAGATGATGGTAAAACACTTACTATTTATTCTAAAGAAGGAGTGATTGCACAGCTTTCTTCATTAGAATTTGAAGTGGCTGATTTAGCTGAATTAGTTGAAGAATGTACTGATCATAAGATCCCTTATGAAGATGTTGAGGGTACAAAGGAAGCACCTAGTCGTATGCCTGCTGTATCAGTTACTAAACCAGTAATGCTTGTATTAACACTTATCCAGTTAGTGTCATTAGTGGCTGGTATGATTGGTGCACTTGATTCTCTTGTTGTGGGTGGATTAATTTCTATCGTTATCCCTGTGCTTGCAGGTATTTACTATTTAGGTCTAACTGCCGAAGGAAATCAGCCAGCAATCAAGGAATTGTATGGATTGTTCTTCGGTAACTTTATTATCCCTACTATTACAGGATGGTTAATTCTATTTACTAAATATGCAATGGAAAATACAAAACCTGTTATTTATGCAACAATCATTGTATTCTTAATTATCTTTGTGTTCTATCGCTGGATTGGTGAAAAAGCTGGATTACCTAGAGATGCATTATTTACATGCTTCCTAGTTATCTTTATTCCACTTGCATTATGCTGGATCAATGATCCTCTTGCAAAGGTAACTAATACAGAAGAATGTGTTATTACTAAGACAGAACATTATGCAACTAAATTCTCACAGGTATATCATTTCAATGTAAAAACAGGTGAAAAGAAATTTACTTATCGTGCTACCGCAAAAGAATTTAAAGAGTATAAGAAAGGCGATACAATCACAATCGTTACTAAAACTGGACCTTTCGCAGTCAGTTATAAAGAAATCAAGAAATAGGCATTTGCCTATTTCTTTTTTATGCAAAAAAATAGAGTTCCATGATGGGAACTCTATTTTAATCTTTGTGAATAAATGAATTGATGCAATCCACTAGTTCATCAAATTCCACAATAATCTTGTCTAAATATTCCTTTCCGGCTGGTTCTAGGTGATAATACACTCTAGCTTTATTGTGGTAAATGATTGTATTGCTTGAAATATAGCCATTTTCAATGAGTTTGTAGATAATAGGATACATAGTACCATTCTTCGGTTCAATACGACCCTTAGATTTTTCTGCAATCTCTTTAGTTAGTTCATACGCATATTGATCTTTTTCTTTCAATAAGCTTAAAATCATTAAATCAAGTTTAAATAAATAGTTTGAAGTCTTTGCCATAATTAATCACCTACAATAAGGGTATCAAATCTTAGAAGCGTTTTCAATACATTTTTTCAATAAAATGACGTATTTGTGCACCAAACTGTACTTTTATACTGTTTTTTCAATAAAAAAGCGTCATTTTTTTAAAATAGTGTGTAAGAAAAAGAACTCTATGCCTTAAGAGTTCTTTTTCTTACCATATCAATATACTGGTCTTCATGTAGGATTCTAATATCCTGACCTTGTCTTGATAGTGTCATGGCTTTTTTAATCTTCTTATTGCCTTTTTGATATCTTGTCTGCTTGTAGTCCTTTTTTCCAATAACGAGATATCTTGTCTGTGTTGTGACATGGAATGATGGTGTCATACCATCCTGTTCTACAAATGCTTCTATTTCTTGTTTTGTATGAGCAAGTTTTCCAGTGAAAGCAACTGTTTCTTTCTGTATTCCCATCTTTACTTCCTGTACCTTATCACTTGATACAAGAGGTTCAATAAAAGAACTTGTCATACGTCCTAAAGGGACATTTTCCTTCTCGTGAAGCTCTTTAAGACTTGTATAGTGATGTTCATCCATCATCTTCTTTAAAAGCTCTGCACAGGCTAAAGAATCAGCCAATGCGTTATGGGCATTCTCTAATTCCACTGAATAATAATCACATAGAGAACCTAAGCCATACTTTTGTAATTCAGGATGAAACAGCTTGGCGAGTACTAATGTACATGATAAGAAACAAGTAGGCTTTCTTATGCGAAACCTTCTAAATACTGCCAATAAATGATTAAGATCTGACTGGATATCATGAGATATCACAATACTGTTTTCAAAATATTGACTAATCTTTGGCCAGATTTCCGGAAATGTGGGTTGTTTCTTTAAATCCTGTGGTCTGATCTTATGAACCTTATAACGATAAGGATCAAAAGTCAATTTAGGAGGTCTAATAAGTGAATAGAATGTTTCTTTTACTTTCATATCCTCCAATACGACTATTCCAATAGAACAGATACTAACAGGATCATTATTTAATTCTTCAATATCAAAGATTGTTATTTTTTCACTCATTCAATTCCCACTGCTTTCTTTGCTAACTGATCTGCCTGTTCATTATAGAAGTCACCTGTATGAGCTTCTACCTTCATAAAGACAATAGGCAATTGTTTACGGTATTTAGCCATTTTATCAGCATAATACTGTGTCAGCTTTTTATTAGCTTTCCATTCTCCAATAGCCCACTTTTCAATACCCATATAATCATAATAAATCACAATACCATCATATTCAGGATGTTCTACTGCATACTTTACAGCTGCAAGTGCCCCAAATATTTCTCCTGCGACATTACGACTAGATATACATTCTTCATTATCTCCATGTCCACAAAGACGTTTAATGACCTGCTGTCCATCAATTAATACAGCACCATAACCATATACTTTCTTTTTCGCATTAAAAGAACCATCTACATAAGCAATTAACCCATGTTCCATTTGAGGTATTTCTTTTTTATCAGAAATAAACTCTTCTGCTTCCGTGCGTGATGTAAAGGACTTATAAGAAGCATTCTTAAAGCCATGAATCTGCTTCTGACATTCTGCCCAAGAGTTATAAATACCTGGTACTCTTCCGTTTTTTACGGCATAATATTTCATTTTTATCACCTACCCCATAATAATGAAAACAATAGGCGTTGTCTAGTTAATTATGCAAGTTCACAAAAACTATTTACTATGTTAAAATGAAAGAAATAAACAAAGTGAGGTTATTTTATGTTGATTGAAAAGAGATTTTTAAAATATGTGAGTTTTGATACACAGTCTGATGAATCTTCTACAACATCTCCTTCTACAGAAAAACAATTTGATTTAGCTGATTTCTTAAGTGAAGAAATGCAGATTTTAGGTGTAGATGAAGTAGAAAGAACAGATCAGGGAATTGTATACGGAAAGATTTATAGTAATTCTGATGAGCCTATGAAAGCAATTGGATTTATTGCCCATATGGATACTTCTCCAGATGCAAGTGGACATGATATTCATCCACGTATTATCCGTTCTTATCCAGGAGGACGTATTATTCTTAATGAAGAAAAGAAGATGTATTTAGATCCAGAAACAAATCCTGAATTAAAGGGTCTTGTGGGTGATGATTTAATTACAACTGATGGAACTACACTTCTTGGTGCAGATGACAAAGCAGGTGTAGCTATTATTATGAGTATGGTAGAGTATATCTGCCAGAATAGAGATTTTAAGCATGGTGATATCTGTATTGCGTTTACTCCTGATGAAGAAGTAGGTAGAGGTACTGAAAACTTTGATGTAAAGAGATTTGGTGCTGATTATGCTTATACAGTAGATGGTGGTAGAATTGATGAATTCAGTTTTGAAAACTTCAATGCCTATAAGGCTGATGTCACTATTACTGGTAAGAGTTATCATCCAGGCGATTCTAAAGGTAAGATGGTGAATGCTCTTACTTTAGGTCGTCAGTTTGATACAATGCTTGGTGATAATAAGCGTCCTGAAGCAACAGAACATAAAGAAGGCTTCTATCATCTTCATCATATGGAAGGTGATGTTTCTACAGCTAAGATGACTTATATTCTAAGAGATCATGACATGGATAATATGCATGATATGATTCATACAATGCAGCTTGCTGCTTCTTATTTAAATCAGGTCAATCATGGCAATTATATTGATATTGACTTTACTTTACAGTATAAGAATATGATTGAAGTTATCAATAAGACGCCTGATATTGTATATAAGGTAAAGCAAGCTATGATCAATATAGGACTTGAGCCTATTGCATCTCCTATTAGAGGTGGCACTGATGGAGCTAATTTAAGCTTTATGGGACTTCCTTGTCCTAACTTAGGTACTGGTGGATATAACTACCATGGTCCTTATGAATTCTGTAGTATTAATTCTATGAAAAAGGGTGTTAAGTTACTTCTTGAATTGATTAAGGAGGCATAATATATGAAGTGTTTGTTTATTATTAATCCTTCTAGTGGTACACATGCATTCCAGAAATCTATTGATCAGTTTATTGGTCAATTAATTCTTCATACTAATGTGAATACGATTGATACTTACTTTACTAGAGGTAAGAATGATGGATTAGAACGTGCTGCTAGACTGACTAAAAATGAATATGACTTTATTGTGGCAGTAGGTGGGGATGGTACTATTAATGAAATCATAACAGGACTTATTAAGAGTGAATCTAAGATTCCTCTTGCGATACTAGCAGCAGGTACTGTCAATGACTTTGCGACTTACCTTAATCTTCCTAATACACCAGAAGCATTCCGTGATATGATTGCTCGTTTTAAGACAAAGAAGATTGATGCAGGTTATGTAGATGATCATTGTTTTGCGAATGTATTAAGTGGTGGTATGTTTAGTGATATTGGATTTCTTGTCACTAAAGAGGAAAAGAAGAAATTTGGTCCTCTTGCCTACTATATCAATGGATTGAAGATGTTACCTGAACAGTTAGGCTTATCACTTCATCTTAAAGTAAAAGCAGATGAAATAGAGTTTGAAGAAGATGCCGCCTTATTCATGATTACGAATAGTTCTCATGTAGGAGGATTTCCAGGAGTGACTCCATATGCTTCTACAAGTGATGGTAAGTTAGATCTTATTATTATTAAAAAAGGGAATGTAGCTGAACTACTTAATGTCTTTATGGATTATAAGCGTAATCTTCATCCTCAAAATCCAATGATTCGTTATGTTCAGGCAAAGGATATCACAATCAGTTGTGATGAAGATATTGTCTATGATATTGATGGTGAAAAAGGACAGAGTTTCCCTGTTCATGTTGAATGTTTAAGACATGCAGTTTCACTCATTATTCCAGACCAGGATGAAAAGTAAACACAAAGAGGAAAATCAATTGATTTTCCTCCTTTTTAGTTCATGATGTTAAGTTATTTATTTCTTTGTAAAGAACTTGATACTTCTATAGATATAGTAAGCAAGGGCAGCAGCTGCCATATAATAGAAGAAATCAGTGATATCAAAATAGCCTCTTAATGAAAGTAATTTAGCTACTTCGAAAATAAAGCTAACACCTAAAATAAATGTGATTAACTGTCCTAATGTACAATCCTTCTTGATCACATAATATAATGCGATTGGCATCACTAAGAATATCTTCACGATAATATTCATCTGTAACGCCTGATAATTTGAATTAGGATCATAGTAGAACGGAACAAGATTAGTCGCATTGGCTATTCTAGAGAAGTAAGGTGTACTATTACTTAGAATAGGTCTTTTCTCTATTATAAATGCGATAAATACAAGTAAGTAGAACACGATAATGCATGATTTAAACGATAGGGTCTTTTTCATAATTTCCTCCTGTTAATATGATCATGAACTATATGACTATCTTTACTACTTATCACTACAACTTTATTATATACTATCCAAAAAGAAAAAAAAGAAAATCTGATAAAAATCAGACTTTCTGTGCATTTTTTCCCTCTTCTACTAATTTATTCAATAAAGCTACATACTCTTCAAACTGTGTTCTACCTTCATCAGTCAAATGATAAGTTGTCTGTGGTCTGTTATTTACAAATTCCTTTCTCACTTCCATAAATCCTTCTTGAATTAGCTTTTTAGTATGTGTTGTCATATTCCCGTCTGTACAACCTAGAATCTCTTTCATCTGTTTATAAGTGAGATCTTCAACACTTAAACTGGCAATCATTTGAATTCTTATGTGCGATTCAAATACCTTTGATGTATTGTTCATAACGTTTTCCATTAGATTTCCTCCCTAGCATCAATAGAATCAGCATTACCAACATGCATTAATTCCTAGTTGTTTAGTATATTTTTCACCATATATAATTATTATATAATTTATATCAATAAATTTAAAGGCTATGGGCAATAAAAAAATAGAAATCATCAATGATTTCTATTTTTTTAGAAGGTTATAGAGATTATAAATCATAATTACTGTCGTTATCACAATCAAAGAAATATTATTATATGTGAATTGTGTAATCACATTTGTATAAAGATGATTCTGAATAGTGGCAGTATATTGGTCAAAGAGAAGGAATAGACCTACTACAGCATAAACAGCACTAATGAGTTTAGTGACATTATTCTTGGTTGCCATCACAAACATGAGAATAAAACATATCGCAATTAAGATATTTGAGATAATGGAAAAAGAGATAGCAGTAGAATAATTCTGATCCTGTGTAAGTAATGTGAGTGCATGCTGGAACTTCTGTACATATTCTGTTGATGAAGTTTGTATGATATAAAGTGCTATAGGAGTTGCCCCATAGATAATTGATTTAGTCGTATCTTTCATAGTGATTCCCCTTTTATATGTATTTTAATCTATTTTAATGTAAGTTACAAGACTCCTGTAACTTCTGCATATAAATAGACTTTTTTCTAAATAGTGATATATGTTTACTCCTTCTTAAATAATTCATATAATAATTATAGAGGAAAAACATAAACGAAAGTGCAGGTGAATATTATGAATGTTTCTCAAACTCTTTATAGCAGCTTATTTCTTAAGCTTCTACCATTATTGATTGTATCATTATTCCTTACATTCCTATTAATAAAGGCAAAGATGTCTAAATTATTTTATCTGCTTATAGGTGCAGAAGTCATTGGTATATTTGTGATGCACTACAGCACAATATCGATGTCTATGATGTTGTATGAACAGACAAAAGCCTTTAGTACTCTTTCTAATATGTTCATCATAGTGGGAATGTATCTTCTTATTCCTCTTCTTTCAATCATACTCTATATAATATTAAGAAAAAGAATTTAAGAGCGATTTAGTCAATCGCTCTTTTAAGTTTGAGATATGTAAGTCCTACACATGTAGTCATGATTTCAGATAGTGGTAATGAAGCCCAGATTCCTTTCATACCTAATTGTGAAAGAATAATAGATGCAGGTACGATAAGTACTACACCACGCAATAGAATAAGTGTAGAAGCTATTTTAGCGCTTTCTATTGAAGTAAAGTATGTAGTTAAGACAATGTTTACCCCTGCAAAGAATAAGCCAATAAACATGATTTTAAAGCCTTCTATTGCTAGTTTATATAATGTTGGATTGTTTGTCTTATTAAATAGAGAAGTGATCATAGAGGCATTTGTGAAGACTGTTAAGTAAATTATGAAAGATATTAATAAAGAGATAGTAAGAGTCATTCTTCTTAACATAATAAGATTCTTTGTATCATGAGAACCATAGGATTCACTTGTAAGAGGCTGCATACCATTTGCAAGACCATTAAATATCGCAATACATACAAGCCATATATTACATACAACACCATAAGCAGCAACACCTATATTACCTGTAATCTTTAATATAAGTGTATTAAAAAGAAGAACAACCAAACCACTTGATATCTCTATCAACATAGAAGGAAAGCCTAGTTTAATAATTCTTTTAATCATAGAGAATTGAAAACAAAGATGAACGGGATGGAATGTATTCTTCTTTTTAATGAAGTGTAAAGAGAGAATACTTAAGCCAATCAAAGGTGCAAGACAAGTCGCAAAAACGGCTCCAAACATACCCATATGACATAAGAATATAAATACATAGTCAAGTATGACATTCATCAGTGAAGCTACAATCATAGCTGTTGTCGCAAGAGCTGGATTGTTATCATTTCTTACTAATGCATTGAGCGCATTATTGAAGATGAAGGCAGGTGTAAATATCATAATAGTTCTTAAATAAATTACTGTATCTTGTAATACGGCATCATTGGCTCCTAGCATTCTTGCAAGAGAAGGACTGTATAATACTCCTGTAATCATGAAAAGTGCGCCTATTACAAGTCCTAAAAGCACTGTATGATCAAACACCTGATTGATTTCATCATGCTTGTGATCTATTTTTAAAATAGATAATCTAATACCAGATCCTATTCCTAACATAAGCCCTATCCCGTAAATAAAATTAAATACAGGTATCGCAAGATTCAATGCAGTGAGTCCTTTATCGCCTATTCCCTGGGCAATAAAGAATGTATCAGCAAGTATATAAAACGATATAGCCATTTCTCCCAATATGCTTAAACATATATATTTAATAAATCTTTGTTTCATAGATTCCCCCCCCTTTATAAAAAAAGAAATAGTGAAATCACTATTTCAATTCTTTTGCGAGACCTCCTAGAGATGTTTCTTTATAAGCAACATTCAAGTCTTTGCCTGTTTCTTTCATAACTCTTACAACTGTATCGAAAGGTACTTTATTCTTACGTACATAACCTAACTGCCCTGCAAGCATAGCCGCATCATAAGCACGTAATGCAGCCAAGGCATTTCTTTCAATACAAGGAATCTGTACATAACCACCTACTGGGTCACATGTTAATCCCAAGTTATGTTCCAATCCCATTTCTGCTGCATAATCAACGAGACTATTATTTAACTCATTGATCCAGGCCATAGAGGCACTTGCCATCGCACAAGCTGTTCCTACTTCTGCCTGACATCCTCCATCTGCACCAGCAATAGTCGCATTATATTTAACTGTATTACCATATAATCCTCCAATCGCAAGTGCTTTGACTAAGTCTCTCTTTTTTAAGCCCATCTGATGATGTGCATAATAGAGAATAGCTGGTAGTACACCACTTGCACCACATGTTGGTGCAGTAACAATCATATGACCATCTGCATTTTCTTCAGAAACTGCATAAGCATAGCTAGCAATAAATAAACGTTCCTGAGCCATTTCATGATGTGTATTTAAAGCCTGTTGATACATAGAACCGGCTACTCTTTTTAATTGTAGACTGCCTTGTAATATTCCCTGTGTATGTAACCCATTTTCTACGCAGATAAACATTGCTTCAAGAACTTCAAATAAATATTCTTTAAAGTTTTCATCTTCAAAACGTAAGACATAATCATAAAGTGATAATCCTTCATTTTCACAATAATCAATGACTTCACGCATTGTATGATGAGGATAGATTTCTACCTTCTCCTCTTCTAAGTCTCCCTTAAAGTAAATTTCTCCTCCACCAATAGAATAAGCTTCAATAGGTTTTAATGCTTCTCCACCACAATATACTGTAACTAACATCCCATTAGGATGGTAAGGTAATTCACCGCTCTTAAAAGAGAAATCACATGGTACAGGCGCAAATGTCTTCTGCATGATTTTATCCGTTAAATGTCCTTTACCAGTTAAAGATAAAGAACCATACAGATCAACATGTACCTTTTCCATATCTGGATAAAGTGATTTAATTCTTTCAGCGATCTTCATCGGTCCATAAGTATGAGATGAGGAAGGACCAATTCCTATTTTATAAAGTTCTCTAAGTGATTGCATGTATTATCCTCCTTAAAAAAAAGCAGGCTATGCCTGCTTTTTATTTATTCTTTAATGCCTGTTTAGCAAGTGCTAATCCACCACAAAATCCTGCATTATCTGCAAGTCCTGGATAAACAATATAATCCTTGATCTTATCTGTTGTAATTTCTTCTTTTGCAACATAGCCGTTCAACATTTCCTGAACGTATTTATGAATCATTGGGAATAACTGTTTCTGGTGCATAACACCTCCACCTAAAATAATCTTCTTAGGTGAAATTGTAAGAATATAAATACATAAAGCCTGAGCAATATAATAAGCTTCTAAATCCCATGCTGGATGATCAACAGGTAATTCTTTAGCGCTCTTACCCCAGCGTTCTTCAATAGCTGGTCCAGCTGCTAAACCTTCAAAACATGTTCCATGATATGGACATTTACCTTTATAAGTATCTTCTGGGCGAGTGATCAATTTCATATGACCCATTTCTGGATGTAGTAAGCCGTGTACAAGATTACCTTCTACAACAGCACCTCCACCTACACCTGTACCAATAGTCAAGTATAATGCGCTATTTAATCCTTTAGCAGCACCAAATTCTACTTCACCTAAGCATGCACTGTTTACATCAGTATCAAATCCTACAGGAACACCTGGGAATGCTTCTTCTAAATCCTTTACGACATTATGATTAGACCATCCTGGTTTAGGAGTAGTAGTGACACTTCCATAAGTAGGACTTGTCTTATCTGGATCAATTGGGCCAAATGATCCAAAACCAATAGCTTCTACACCCTTATCCTTGAAGAATTCAATTGTTTTCTTCATTGTTTCTTCTGGTGTTGTAGTTGGGAAAGATTCTCTTTCAAAAATGTTACCATTCTCATCACCAACACCAACGACGAACTTTGTTCCTCCACCTTCAATAGTACCTAATTTCATTATCCTTTACCTCCATAATAGTAATTATTAATATTTTAAATTATTTACTCCTAAAAGTAAACGGACATTTGAATACTCTTACATTTTTTAAGCAACCATCTTATCATTTTTATAATATGCATATTGATCCAAAGAATAACCATGTTCCTGCATCACTTTTGACATGATTGTACCTTCAATCATTGCACGTTTTGCGGTAATTATTTTATAGTCTTCTTCCCCTTTATGAGTATGAATAATATCCATTAATTGATTGTGTACCTCATAATAAAGGCTGCATAATGTATCCAAACTCTGATTCTGTAAGAATACTATATAATTTTCATCAAAAAGCAATTCATCCATGAAAAATGCCTCCTTCTAGGAGACATTATATCATACTTATTTATATTTATCTGTATGTAGAATCTTATTTGCGTTTTCTACACGTTCATTTGTAGGTGGATCAATTCCTTCTAGCTGATATTCTAAGTTAAGTTCCTTCCACTTATATACACCAAGAGTATGGTAAGGAAGAACTTCTACCTTTTTCACATTACTTAAAGTATCAATATAATCAGCCAATGCATGAAGATCTTCATCATAATCACTTCTTTCAGGAACAAGTACATGTCTAATCCAGATAGGCTTATTGATATCATTCAAATATTGAATCATATCAAGAACACGCTTGTTTGAAGCACCTGTTAATACCTGGTGTCTTTCATCATTGATTTCTTTAATATCAACCATCAATAAATCAGTATATTTCATTAATTCCTCAAACTTAGAGAAGAAAGGCTCTTCTCTTGTAAAGCATGCACCACTTGTATCAATACATGTATTGATTCCTGCAGCTTTAGCAAGTTTAAAGAATTCTAATAAGAAATCAATCTGTACAAGTGGTTCACCACCAGATACAGTAATACCTCCATCTTTACCCCAATAAGGTTCAAAACGTAAGGCACGGTCTAATGCCTGCTGTGGTGTCCATTCTTCAAACTTCTGACTTGCCCATGTATCTGGGTTATGACAGAACTGACATCTAAAAGGACATCCATGTAGAAATAAGATAAAACGTACACCTGGTCCATCTACAAGACCAAATGTTTCAACGGAATGTACACGAGCGTTCATCACATTCTCCTCCTCTATAAAAAACAGTCTCATAAGAGACTGTTTTAATTATTACATATGATCGTGACAAGTTCTAGCAATTACATCTAACTGCTGTTCTCTAGTTAAGTCAATGAACTTAACTGCATAACCAGATACACGGATTGTGAAGTTTGCATATTCTGGTTTTTCTGGATGTTCCATTGCATCGATTAACTTTTCTTTACCGAATACGTTAACGTTTAAGTGATGAGCACCCTGTCTGAAGTAACCATCCATAACTGTTACTAACTTATCAGCTCTTTCAGCTTCGTCATGACCTAAAGCACTTGGAGCAATTGTCTGAGTATTTGAGATACCATCTAATGCCCATTCGTAAGGTAACTTAGCAACTGAGTTTAATGAAGCAAGTAAACCGTTCTTTTCTGCACCATATGCTGGGTTAGCACCTGGAGATAATGGTTCACCAGCTTTACGTCCATCAGGTAATGAACCTGTAGCCTTACCATAAACTACGTTAGAAGTGATTGTTAAGATTGAAGTAGTTGGTTCAGAATTTCTATATGTATGATGCTGTTTGATCTTTTCTAAGAATGTATGTAATAACCAAACTGCGATGTTGTCAGCTCTGTCATCATCGTTACCATAACGAGGGAAGTCACCTTCAACTTCGTAATCAACTACGATACCATCTTCATCTCTGATAGTCTTAACCTTAGCATATTTAATTGCGCTTAATGAGTCTACTACATGTGAGAAACCAGCAATACCAGTAGCGAATGTTCTACGAACATCAGTATCGATTAATGCCATTTCTGCTGCTTCATAGTAGTATTTATCATGCATGTACTGGATTAAGTTTAATGTATTTACATATAAGTCTGCTAACCAGCCCATCATGTTATCATATTTCTTGATAACTTCATCGTAATCAAGATATTCAGAAGTAATTCCTCTATATTCAGGACCTACCTGCTGTTTAGTCTTTTCATCGACACCACCATTGATAGCGTAAGTTAAGCACTTAGCTAAGTTAGCTCTTGCACCGAAGAACTGCATTTCTTTACCAGTCTGAGTAGCTGATACACAGCAGCAGATTGAATAGTCATCGCCCCATACAGGTCTCATAACATCATCATTTTCATACTGAATTGATGAAGTATCGATAGAGATCTTAGCAGCATACTTCTTGAAGTTTTCTGGTAATGCTTCTGTATATAGAACTGTTAAGTTTGGTTCTGGAGAAGGACCCATATCTTCTAATGTATGTAAGAAACGGTAGTCATTCTTTGTAACCATTGAACGTCCGTCAGTACCTAAACCTGCAACCTCAAGAGTAGCCCATACTGGGTCACCAGAGAATAATGCATTGTATGATGGGATACGTGCGAACTTAACCATACGGAATTTCATAACGATATGGTCAACTAATTCCTGAGCTTCGCTTTCAGTTAATGTACCGTTAGCTAAATCTCTTTCAATATAGATATCAAGGAATGTAGAGATACGTCCAACTGACATAGCTGCACCATTCTGAGTCTTGATAGCTGCTAAATAACCAAAGTATAACCACTGGAATGCTTCACGAGCGTTAGTAGCTGGTTTAGAAATATCATAACCATAAGCTTCAGCCATCTTCTTCATATTGTTAAGAGCTCTTACCTGTTCAGCAATTTCTTCTCTCTTTCTGATGACGTCTTCAGTCATTGATCCGCTACCGCAGTTAGCAAAGTCTTCTTTCTTCCATTCGATTAATGCATCGATACCGTATAAAGCAACTCTTCTGTAGTCACCAACAATACGTCCACGACCATAAGTATCTGGAAGACCAGTGATGATTTTATTATGACGTGCTTTCATAATTTCAGGAGTGTAAACATCAAATACACCCTGGTTATGAGTCTTGTGATATTCAGTAAAGATCTTGTGTAATTCTGGGCTTGGTGTGTAACCATAAGTTTCGCAAGCCTGTTCAGCCATACGGATACCACCATAAGGCATGAATGCTCTCTTTAAAGGCTTATCTGTCTGTAAACCAACAACAGTTTCTAAGTCCTTCATGCTTTCATCAATATAACCAGGTCCATAAGCAGTTAAACCAGAAACTACTTCAGTTTCCATATCAAGAACTCCGCCTTTAGCTCTTTCTTCTGCCTGAAGTTCCTGTAATCTGCCCCATAATTTATTAGTTGCTTCTGTAGGTTCAGCTAAGAATGATTCATCGCCATCATATGGTTTGTAGTTATTCTGAATGAAGTCTCTAGTATTTACTTCTTCTTTCCATAAACGGCCTTTGAAGCCAGCCCACGCATCAGCAAAACGATTTGTATCCATTGTAACAATTCCTCCTTAAAGTATAAAAAACCACTGAATTTTGTTACGCATCCTTTTCAGCGATTTCAATATACCATTATTCAAAATGTTTGTCTATGGATTTGCTTACATTTTTGTATGCGTTTTCTGTAAACGTATAACATTTTTTACCTCGTGATAAAAATTTTTCTAATAAGTTTGTTTTATTTTCCGAAATTAGTAATATTATATTTGTTGTTTTAGGAATAATGCGCTTACATTAGTAACTTTTTTCTTATTTAAAAATATTTTTTAATTATTTTTTCACAAAAAAAGGAAATGCAGTATGCATTTCCTAGACTATTTTTCAGGTATGATTTCAAGCCAGTATCCATCTGGATCCTGGATAAAATAGATGCCCATTGAAGGATTTTCAAAACAGATACATTCCATCTTTTCATGTAATGCATGTGCCCCTTCATAATCATCTACATGAAAAGCTAAATGGAATTCTTCTTCTCCAATATCATAAGCCTGTGGATGATCTTTAAGCCATGTGAGTTCTAATTCAAATGGAGTTGTTTCATTACCAACATATACAATAATGAAGCTTCCATCTTCACTCACCTTACGTCTTCTTTCAGTTAAGCCTAATGCTTCTTCATAGAATTTAAGAGAAGCATCTAGATCCTTAACGTTATAGTTTTCATGTACCATTTTAAATTTCATAACAAAACCCCTTATTTAATTTTTTCTAATACAGTTTCACAGATAATGCTTGATGCTTTACCAAAGATCATAGTAAGTGTTAAATGACCTGCCACAATACCACTAGCCCCTAGTGTTTTAATTGTTTCAATATCAAGATCCTTATCCTGCTTTAAAGTCGCCTTTAATTTAGAAGGTGATGCTTCTAAAGCAGTAATGTTGTCTTTACCACCTAACGCCTTAATTAATAGATCTGCATCAATCGGACATTGTTCTTTACTTGTTTTCTTTTTACGAGTCATCATCACAACAATTACGAGTACAACTACGATTGCTGCAATAATCCCAATCATCATATTTTTAGACACTTTACGCACACTCCTTTTTTATTGAAGTATCTTTAAAATATAGTATACTATAAGAATGAAAAAAGTAAAAAGAAAAAAGGAGGGCACGCATGGAAAACCTTGAAGAAACACTCAAGAAATATCCTCTTATTGCCTTAATTATATTGCTTGGTGCCATCAGTTGTTTTGCGGTTGCAAGTGCTGCACCAATTATGACTAACATTGCGAATCCTTACATGCTATGGCTTAAACAAGGGCTTTATTATGTATTAGGTGGTGCTTTAAGTTATATTATCTATAAAATAGGTCAGGATACCCTTTATGCTCATATCAAAACATTATATATGGTTTTTATTGTATTACTTATTGGACTTGCCGTGGATCATTTTGTCTATACAAAACTACTACACATTCATATTGTCCCACTCGCAAAGTTTACTAATGGTGCAACTTCCTGGTATAACATCCCAGGCTTTAGTTTTCAGCCTTCTGAATTCATGAAGATCATCATGGTTATGTATCTTGCAAAAATTACACAGGAATATAATGATCGTATCTTAGTCAAGACAACTGATAGTGAAATCCTGTATATTATTCAAGTCATGAAGATTTCTTTACCACCAGCTATTCTTATTTATTTACAGAATGACTCAGGGGTTATGATGATTATTATGGCAGCTGTTTTCTTTGTATTATTATCAAGTGGTATGAATGGAAACTGGTTCCTATTTATTTTAGTGATTGCAGTAGTAGGTGTACTAGGAATGGCTTATTTATTCATCTACCAGAACGGAGTCTTTACATCTATCATCTCAGGGCATAAACTAGACCGTATTTATGGCTGGCTAGATCCTGAAGGAACAACTGGTAACCAAGGGTTACAGTCATGGTATGCTCAGTTATCTTATGGAACTGCAGGATGGTTTGGACATGGCTTTAGAGCTGTTGTCAAGGTCTTCCCTGAAGGACAGACAGACTTTATCTTCTCAGTTATTGCGACTGATTTTGGTTATGTAGGTGCATTCTTCACTTTACTTGCAATTGCAGCATTTGATATCGCTATCTTAAATATCGGCTTAAAGAGTGATAATATTCGTGATAAGACATTTATCATGGGGACATTTGGATGTCTCATCTTCCAGCAAATATGGAATATTGGAATGATTCTTGGATTACTTCCTATTACTGGTATTACTTTACCAATGCTGTCTTATGGAGGATCTTCATTACTTTCATATATGTTCGCAATGGGTATTATTATTGATATTGATTATCAGAATAAGCTTCGTGATGTAAAACATAAACAATACTAAAACGACATACCTCTCATGAGGTATGCCGTTTTTTTTCACAATCCTTCTTTTTCTAAAAGTTCCAAAAATTCTTCTTCTGAATATACTTTTCTTTTTCCTGCTTTAATGAGATTTGCTTTTCTTATCGCATCATTTTCAAATTCATGCATATAAGCTAATTGTTCCATAACTATCCCTTAATATCTTTAAGTAAAGCTACATGCTCACCATAAATATGTCCTGTTTCAGGTACATAGACAATAAGTGCTTCTTTTTCATTCTTATAAATAGAACGGCTCTTTTCTACAAAAGCAAATAAGAGATTATCCCCCTTAGTCGTCTTAAGCTGTACTCTCTCATTATACTTCACTGGTGTAACCACATATTCACAAGGTACTGTAGGTACCTCTTTTAAGTTCACCATCTGTTTATAATAGCTATAAACCATAAAGAATAAGCCAGCAGTAATAGCCACCCCAAGGGCATAGATTACTTTAGATTGAGTTGGGACAAGAAAAGCAGCCACTAATGTGATAATCACAACTACAGGAATAATTCTAGAGAACTTCTTATAGTGCTTTCCATATTCATTACATTTATAAGTCATATATTTTTCTGACTGCTTAAGATTTAATTTTTTTAATTCGTACATCGTTGAACACCTTCTTTAAAGTCATACATTGTTGTGTGATAGGATGTTTAAAGGCTATTTCTACACTATCTAGATAAAACCCTTCTCCTTCACCATAAAGTGGATCTCCTACTAATGGACATCCTAAATAAGCCATATGAACACGTATCTGATGCGTACGTCCTGTTTCTAGCTTACATTCTACTAAAGAATAGTCTTTAGTTGTTTTAATAGTACGGTAATGGGTGATTGCTTCTTTACCGCCTTCTTTTACTTCTCTTTTAGTCCCATGACCTTCTGCATGGTCAATAGGCGCATTGACAGTTCCTTGTCCTGGATTACCTTTTACAAGTGCATGATATACACGTTTCACCTGTTTGATATCATGAGAAAAAGCATCATGAACATAACGGCTTTTCGCAATCATCATGAGCCCTGATGTTTCTTTATCAAGTCTATTTACTAAGTGAATTGCACTCTCAATATGATTTACTTGATAATAATACATAATCGCATTCCCTAATGATTCTGTTAAATACTTCTTAACAGGGATACAGGCAAGATTAGGCTGTTTATCAATGATCATCAAATAATCATCTTCATATACAACTTTTAAGGGAATATCTACAGGAATCACATTACTTGTTTCTTTAGGAAAAACAATGGCCACACTATCCCCTGTTACTGTCTTATAACACAAATACTGCTTTTCTCCATTCACTAATATCTCTCCATGATTTCTAGAATCTTTGACTAGTTTCTTAGAAATGCCATGTAAATAGAAAAATTCATCTAAACGCATATCTTTGTGCTGTTCATCTATTTCAAACTGCAAGATCATAGATATGATTTCCTCAATCTCTTCACAAATGATACATGACGATAATCACAGAAATGAGCCACACGTTTAGATAAACGTGCTTCTATGACATCATGATCCTTTAATTCAAAAATATCTGTATCAATACCTAAAACCGCATTCTCGTTAAAATCTGTCTCAAAGCGCACTACATCCTCATCTCCTAAAATAAGAGGACTGCCTAAAGAACGATAAGCATTATGATGAATACCAGCTATTTCCGTCACCTGCATCAGTCTTAAGCTAGGATTAATCACTGCCCCACCTAATGATTTATTTAATGCAGTAGACCCTGAAGGAGTACTGACACAAAGTCCGTTTCCTCTAAATGTTTCCATATGTTCATCATTTACATACATATCTATAACCTGTGAACGATGACTATTCTCTATACGCATTTCATTTAAAGCATGAAAGATTTCTCCATTATAAGAAATACGCAAGAGATGTCGATCAAAGATTTCAGGTTCTTTTGTAAGAATATCTTTTACAAGTTGTTTATATTCATCCTTTAAATAGTCTGTAAAGAACCCAAGTGTTCCTGTATGGATTCCTACAAATGAGACATCATTTAAAACATGTTCATAACGATGAATAGAATAAATCATAGTTCCATCTCCACCTACAGAAATCACTATATCTGGATGTTCTTCATCATAAATCAGTTCTTTGAGTTCATCTTTAATTAAAACTGCAAGATGACGGGATACATCATCTTTTTTTGACACAATTGCATATCTTTTCATTTTTTATCACCGATATTATTATACTTTCTATTACCTTTTTACGCAATATGACTTGTATTGACGGGTTTAACTCTCAAGTATATAATTTGAGAAAATGAGGAGAAATTATGGAAAAAAATCTTGAAATAGAATATAAGATGTTATTAAGTGAAACTCTATTCAATCAATTGATGAATGACTTCGAAGGGCATACTTATAGTCAAACAAACTATTATCTTACAAGTATTGAATTAAGTGCTTTACGCTATAGTCTTCGTATAAGAGAAAAAGAAGGCTATTATGAGATGACTTTAAAGATTCCTGAAAAGAATGGTCGTCTAGAACATAATCTAGAAATTACTAAAGAAGATTTAGAAATGATTCAAAAGGGTGAAATACCTGATAATGAGATTACTCGTTTATTAAGTAATAAGGGATTTAATTTAAGTCTTATTAAACAGGCTTATTCTTTGACTACTATTAGAAGAGATGTTCCTTTTGATTCAGGTATGTTATCTCTTGATGAAAATCATTATAACGGAATCACTGATTATGAATTAGAATTTGAAGTGAATGATGAAGAAAAAGGACTTAAACAATTTGAAGAATTATGTCAAACATATCATCTACAGTATAAAGGAAACTGTGCAAGTAAGATTGCGAGAGTTCTAAGCACATTAAAAGCAGGCCTATAAGCCTGCTTTTTTATTGTGATGATAGTCTTCCACAAGTGTAGATGCACTGAATTGTGGACAATTGTCAAACTTCTGACACTCTGCCAGCTTTCTTAATTCTCTTGGAATAAATGCGCGAATTTCTTCCGCATTATACCCTACCTGGAAACGTCTTTCATCAATCATAATAGGACGTTTTAAGATAGATGGATTCTTCTGAATAAAATGAATTAATTCATTGGTAGACATATCTTCAATGTCTACTTTATTCTCTTTGATGATCTTAGAACGTTTAGAAATGATATCATCCGTACCATTCTCGCTACGTTCTAATAGTTCACGTAGTTCATCTTCTCTTAGTATTGTAGAAAAGATATTCTTTTCTACATAAGGAATATCATGTTCTTTGAGCCATGCTTTGACTTTTCTGCATGATGCACAACTTGGTGCGGTGTAGATTCTAATCATGATTTCACCTCTTTCTTTTGTTTATTATACATCATTTTCGTAGGTTGTATATGTTTATTGGTTGCATTCACATAATTTTGTATTATAATGAAGGAAGCAATGAACAGAAATAAGTAGTTTTTTATACTATGGATAGAGAGCTCATGGATGGTGGAAATGAGTCATAGATACTAAATGAATTGGGTTCTGGGAGCTTTTCTAGCATGAGTTAGAAACGTCTGCTGTCGTTACCAGCACAAATACACATTGGTGGCACGTCCTTTGGACGTGCCTTTTTTATTTAGGAGGATGTAATTATGAAAAGAATGTTAAGTGGTATTAAACCTACAGGACGTGTTACTTTAGGTAACTACATTGGCGCTATTAAGCCATTTGTACAGTTCCAGAATGAATATGAAATGATTATCTTTGTCGCTAATCTTCATTCAATGACTATTTACCAGGAACCTAAGGATTTAAGAAAAAATACAAAAGATTTAATCGCATTATATATTGCAGCTGGATTAGATCCTGAACAGGTGACTTTATTCCTACAGAGTGATGTCTTAGAACATGCTCAGCTTGGATGGTATTTAGGATGCATGGTTTCTATGGGTGAATTATCACGTATGACTCAATATAAATCAAAGAAACTTGAAGCAGAAGAAAAAGGCGGACATATTGGCGCTGGTATCTTCAACTACCCTTCTTTAATGAATGCGGACATCTTAATGTATGATCCTGATTATGTACCTGTAGGAGAAGACCAGAAACAGCATGTAGAGCTTGCTAGAAATGTAGCAGAACGTTTTAATAGCCGTTATAGTGATACTTTCAAGCTTCCTGAACCTATCATTCCTAAAGTAGGTGGACGTATTATGGACTTACAGGATCCTACTAAGAAGATGAGTAAGTCATCACCTAATGGTAAAGGATGTATTTATGTATTAGATCCAATTAATGTATCTAAGAAGAAGATCTTATCTGCAGTGACTGATAGTGATTCACATGTGAAGTTTGACCCAGAAAATAAGCCTGGTATTTCTAACCTACTTGAAATCTATTCTATTATTTCAGGTAAGACTATTGAAGAACTTGAAACAATGTATGAAGGTAAAGGTTATGGAGATTTCAAGAAGGATCTTGCAGAAGTTGTTGGTAATGAACTTCAAAGAATTCAGGACCGTTACAATGAAATCCTAGACGGTGATTATCTTGATAATGTTCTTGAAGCAGGAGCAGAAAAAGCAAGAAGAATTGCAAGAAAGAAACTTGCAAAAGTAGAAAGAAAAATTGGTATCACAATCAAGAAAAAATAAAACAATGGCTCGCGCCATTGTTTTTTTATTTAATGATAAAGAAATATGCAAGTACTAATAGTCCTAATACAATTCTATACCATCCAAATACCTTGAAGTCATGCTTCTTGATATAGCTCATTAAGAACTTGATAATTAAAATTGATGATACAAATGCGACAAGCATACCAAGACCTAATACTGCAAGCTGTGAAGCTGTAAATGCAAGACCAAACTTAACTAGTTTTAATAAGCTTGCGCCAAACATAACAGGAATAGCTAAGAAGAATGTAAATTCTGCAGCAACTGTACGGCTAACACCTAACATTAATCCACCAAGGATTGTCGCACCAGAACGAGATGTACCTGGGAAAATAGCTGCAATTAACTGGAACATACCAATTAAGAAAGCAGTTTTACCATTGATAGCTTTTAAAGAGTTAATCTTAGGTCTTAGTGATGCATTTCTATTTTCAATTACGATAAATCCAATACCAAAGATAATTAATGCTAGAGCAACACAAGGTGGATTATAGAACAATGCTTCAAATACATCATCAAATAATAATCCTACTACTGCAGCTGGGATACATGCAAAGATGATCTTAAGCCATAAATCAAAGATATCTCTATCTACATATTTAAAGAAACCTTTTACCATTGGATTTGTATTCTTCTTAAATGGCCAGATCTGATTCCAATAGATAACTACTACTGCAAGAATAGCACCTAACTGAATTACAACCTGGAACATAGAATAGAAATCTTTAGAAACATCTAATTTCACAAATTCATTTAATAAAATCATATGTCCAGTACTACTGATAGGTAACCACTCAGTGATACCTTCTACAATACCAAACAAAATAGTTTTTAAATAGAGTAACATAATAATCTCCTTTTTTATTGTCTTTTTGATTATGGCACAATTCTCATTATTTTCAAGGTTTTAAGCATAAAAAAAGACTTTCTCGGATGAGAAAGTCTATTTTACTGCAACGACTTCAACTTCTAATAAAGCACCTTTAGGAAGTTTAGCAACTTCTACAGCACTTCTTGCTGGATAAGGTTCTTCAAAGTATTCAGCATAGATACCATTCATAGTTGCAAAATCATCAATATTATCTAAGAATACAGTTGTTTTCACAACATTCTTGAATGTAAGATTCTGACTTTCAAGTAAACCTTTTACATTATCTAATGCACGTCTAGTCTGTGCTTCGATACCTTCTGGCATCACGCCTGTTTCAGGATCTAATGGAATTTGTCCTGAAAAGAAGATCATATTACCAATATCGATTCCTTGGCTATATGGTCCAATAGCACCTGGTGCTTTGTCTGTTTTTACTACTTTAGTCATTTGTACATCCTCCTAATGGTCCTATTATACCATTGTTATACAGTAAAGTGAAACAATAAGATGTTGTCATAAAGGGTAGAATTTGCTACAATATTTAAACGGAGGCGTACAAGAATTATGAAAGATTTTATCAAGAAATTTGCACGTGAAATCAGTGTTTTTGGATTAGTACTTGTTGTATTCCTTGGATTATTTATTTATCGTCAGGCAACATATGCAACATATACAACTTTATCAAGCACTAAGTTTGAACAGAAGATTGAAAACAAGGATAGTTTCATTCTTGTTGCAGGTGATAGTTCTGATAGTACTATGAAGTCTTTCCAGGAAGTAATGACTACTTACCAGACAAAGAATAGAAAAAATAAAATTTATTATGTTGATACAAAAGGAAAGTCTTCTAATTACCTTACTAAGAAATTAAATGTCAATATCTCTACACCTTGTACATTTATTATTAAAAAAGGTAAAGTGACTGCAAAGTATCCAGGTGCTCTACAGTACTACTATTTCAAAGATTTTATAAATGCAAACCTATAAAAGAGATTGCCCGAAAGGCAATCTTTTTACTTGTAAAATTTTTTATTAATATATATATAAAGCTCATATTTTGTATAATCTCCATAATTAATGGAGGTATGGATATGAAATATGCTTATATTAGAGTTTCTACTAAAGACCAGAATATTGATAGACAGGTAGAAGCAATGAAAGAGGCTGGTATTGATAAGAGTAAGATGTTTATTGATAAGCAGTCAGGTAAGGATTTTGAACGTAAGAATTATAAGAAGATGTTAAGAAAGCTGAAGGCAGGTGATGAAGTGTATATTAAGTCTATCGATCGACTTGGTAGAAATTATGATGAAATTATTGAACAATGGAGAATACTAACAAAAGATAAGGATGTAGATGTGAGTGTATTAGATTTTCCACTTCTTGATACAAAAAATAAGATCAATGGCTTAACAGGAAAGTTTATTGCAGATCTTGTATTACAGATATTGTCCTATGTTGCCCAGATAGAAAGAGAAAATATTAGACAAAGACAAGCTGAAGGTATCAGAATCGCTAAAGAAAAAGGTGTGAAGTTTGGTAGACCAGTCATGGATATTCCAGAGAATTTTGATTCTATTTATCAGCTTTGGGAGAATAATTTAATTAGTTTAAGAGAAGCAGGAAGGATGCTGGAAATAAGTCATACGACATTCCAGAGACTTGCAAAAAGATATAATAATAAAGATGTCAGCCGTTAAGCTGACATCTTTTTACTTCTTGAATTCTATTTCATTAAGTGGTACATCATTTTTTAACTTGTGGTTACAATTAGGACATCTATTTTCTACACCAGTCACAAAACTTCTAGACTTTGTAAAAATATCAACATGACCACATGAGTCACAACGACATCTTTTCATTAAAGTAAAATTATAAGCCATAAGTAAGATATAAAGCACAACAGTCCCAATAGTTCCAGGTAAACCCCATGACATAAAGAAACTGACTAGTATACCAATAATTAATAAGAAGTTAGAACCTATTTCTATTCTTCTAATTGTTTTCGCATATTGATTTCTATTTTTCATATATTCTCTCCACTCTTGGTGAAATGAGACAGATGATTTCATAAGGGATTGTATTGATTTCTTTAGCCATTTTCGCAAGTGAGATATGTTCTCCAAAGATTTCTACATCATCCCCAGGTTTTACATTTTCATCTACCTTCACCATACACTGATCCATACATACTCTTCCTACTACAGGATAGTAATGACCATTAATATAGACTTCTCTACCCTGATTAGCGCGTGTAAATCCATCTGCATAACCAATTGGTAAAGTTGCAATATATTGATTCTCATCAGCTGTATAAGTCATACCATAACCAATCTTTTCACCTTTAGGTACAACTTTAACCATTGCAACTTTTGTATAAAGACTCATAGCTTGTTTTAAATCACTATTCTCTTCACCACGTGGATCTACACCATACATCGCAATACCAATACGTGTCAAATTACCATAGTCTGAATGATGGAACATCATAGCAGCTGAGTTATCACAATGAATATATTTAAAACGGTTATTACCTACAATAGATTTAAATAAAGCCAACTGTTTTTCATATTCATCATCCTGAGAGAAATCATCTGCTGTCGCAAAATGAGTAAAGATACCTTCTACATCAATCTTAGAAGAATCTATCATTTCCATAGCCTTTTCAAATTCTTTTTCTGTCTTAAAACCAATTCTGTTCATACCTGAATCAATACTTAAATGAACCTTAACAGGAGCATCATAGTGATGCATTTCATTAATCTTATTTAAGTAATCAAAAGAGAATAAAGCAAGGCTGATATTCTTCTTAATCGCAATATCTAAGTCTTCTAGTGGTATTGCACCTAATACTAGAATATCTTGTTTTACACCTAAATCTCTTAAGTCTACAGCTTCTTTTAAAGTAGCTACTGCAAACATCTGAATAATAGATTCATCCTTTAAAACAGAAGCAACTTCTTTATAGCCATGTCCATACGCATTTGCTTTAATGATAGCCACCATAGGCTTTTTAGTTTTTTTATATAATGTTTCTACATTTTCTTTAATATAATCTAAACGTACTTTTGCATACGTATCACGATAACGTGTCATTTTATATTCCTCTTTTCCTTACGTAAAAAGTATAAACTAGAGATTTATACTTTTCAAGAACTGTTTGAAAAAGCAGCACTCACGTGCTGCTTAAAAGTCTGATAAGTGGCCATCTTTTCTATCGACACGATAACGGTAACGGCATAATTCCAACATTGGAAGATCAGAATCAGAATCAGAATAACCATAAGAATGATCATAATCTATTTCTAAATCATGTTCTTTCATATACTGATTGATTCTAGTCACCTTTGCTTTACCTTTACAGTTCTCACCAATAATACGAGATGTATAATGTCCATTCTTTATTTGTGTCTTTGTACCCATTAACTCATCACAAGGAAGTGTATTAAAGCGCATATAAGCTTCAGCACTGGCAGTGACTAGGAATACTAAACATCCTTCTTCCTGTCTCTTCTTCATCTCTTCAACCATATGAGGATAATATGTAGGTACGATATCCTTTTCATAACAGTCTTTGATTTCTTCTTCAGTGAGTAAATCTAAAGGGAAATGAACCCATGATTTCATTGATTCCATAGAACAGATATGTAATACATAGCCAATTCCATATGGAATAAGTGGAAGAAATCGGAATACTGATAAAGGATACTTCTTTAAAGTATAAGACAATAGCTTCCTAATAGAATCACCATGAGCTATTGTATAATCAAAATCAAAAAATGCACACTTCTGTTTCATTAAGCAATCTCCAATGCGACTTCCATCATTGCAGTAAATGTCTTTTCTCTTTCTTGGGCAGTAGTTTCTGGTTCATCATTTACTAAAGAATCAGAGATTGTAAGTAATGTGAGAGCGTTCTTACCTAAATAAGCAGCTGTCGCAAATAATGCGTAAGATTCCATTTCTACTGCAAGAACACCCATTCTAGACCATTTTTCTACAGAAGTTGTATCTGCATGATAGAAAATATCAGATGCTAAAACATTACCTACATGGTAGTTGATCTTCTTTTCTTTTGCGAGTGTAACAGCTTTTTCTAATAATGAATAAGAAGAAATAGCTGAGAAAGTACCTGGTAATTCATATTGATGAGCAAAGTTAGAGTCTGTACATGATCCCTGAGCAATAATCACATCTCTAATATGTACATTCTTCTGCATAGAACCTGCACTACCAATACGAATGATGTTTTCTACATCATATTGTGTAAATAATTCATAAGAATAGATACCAATAGAAGGCATACCCATTCCTGAACCCATAATAGAAATCTTCTTTCCTTTATAAGTTCCTGTATAACCAAACATATTTCTTACAGCGTTGAACTGTACAACATCTTCTAAATATGTTTCTGCCAGATATTTTGCACGTAATGGGTCTCCTGGCATTAAGACCGTTTTTGCGATATCACCTTTTTTTGCTTCATTGTGTGGTGTTGCCATAATTCAATCTCCTTTTATAATAATTTTTTAGATTTGGTTTCTTACCTGATATGATTGCTTTTTTGAGTACCTTATATTCTTCACTAGAATAACCTGCTTTCGCAAATGACTCTGTCATTATGACAGGAGCCTGGTTATCACTCAAACCATCGTATAATGCGATATCTTTCTTATAGGCTAAAATATGTGTATCAATATCAATCATATGCAGATGGATGTTCTCATCATCCTTGAAATCATCTATTAATATTCTACAATTTCCACAGGACTTAAGTCCATAGACTTTTACAGAATATATATTCTTTTTACATGATGTACTACTTAACAGTAAACCTACGATTATTAAAATCTTGAGTAGGTTTCTTTCCATTTGTGACACGTTCAATATCTTTCGCAAGTATTTCTTCATCATCTGTTTCATATCCTAGTAAGGCAAAATAACCTTTTACATAAATAAATGGACCTAAACCATAATATTCATCATCAAAATCCTTTAAAGAATTAATTGCTTGATTATAATGGTCTGTTGTTTTTGTATCATCCATATCATACATCTTGATTGTAATATTCTTATAACGTTTTTTTAAATAAGGTATCGCATTTTTCTTAAAAGCGATACATTCAGAACATGTCTTAACTGAATAAAATTCAATAGTGACAGGATGAGGTAATTCAACCTTTTTTTGTGTACATCCAGTCATCAGTAATAAACTTAATAAAAATAAAATCCATTTTTTCAATCACATCACTCCTCTAATACATCAGCACATTCTTTTAAATATTCCATAATAGGTAACTGCTGTGGACAAACACCCTCACATTGACCACAACCTATACAAACAGATGCTTTCGCACTCTTTTCTATAATGCCTTCATAGCGATTCTTTGCTTTATCCTTCATGCCATAAATCTTATACCAGTTCATTGCCTTGAAGATATCAGGGATTTCAATACCCATAGGGCATCCTGGTGTACAATAACGACATGCAGTACATGGAATAGATTCAATGGCATCTAATGCCTTTTGTGCTTTCTTAATCGTATTTTGTTCTTCTTCACTTAACGGTTTAAAATCTTTCATATAAGAAATATTATCTAGTACCTGTTCCATTGTACTCATTCCACTAAGTACTGTAATAATACCATCTAGTGACGCGACATAACGTACAGCCCATGATGCAATAGACATATCAGGATTCGCATTATGTAGTATTTCTCTGACTGATTCAGGTGGTGAGGCAAGTGTACCACCCTTAATAGGTTCCATTACAACAATAGATTTCTGATGTTTTCTCGCAATTTCATAATTGGCACGTGATGTAATAGCTGGGTTTTCCCAGTCTGCATAGTTTAATTGTAATTGTACAAATTCTACATCAGGATGCTTAGTGAGTAATTCATCTAATAATTGTGGTGTTCCATGGAAGGAGAAACCATAATGTTTAATAAGTCCCTTTGCTTTTGCATCCTTCACAAAGTCCCATATATGATATTGATCATATAAAGCCACATTGGCATCAGATAATGCATGTAGAAGATAATAATCAAAATATCCTGCCCCAGTTCTCTCTAAGCTGACCTTTAATTGTGCCTGACAGCTTTCTTCATCATGACACATCATTTTTGCATTGATTTTAGAAGCCAAAGTATAAGAATCACGAGGATAACATTCTACAAGTACCTTTCTAGTTGCTTCTTCTAATCCTTCATAAACATAAGCTGTATCAAAATAAGTCAGTCCAGCATCCATAAAGGCATCTACCATCTTCTTTGTTTCTTCAATATCAATTTGTCCATGAGTGCGTGGTAGACGCATCATACCAAAACCAAGCTTTGGTGTATGTTCTCCAAAATAAGTCATGTTCTCAACTCCTTTACTCTATTCTATCACAAAAAGCTTCCCAACTAGGAAGCTCTTTTCGTAAATATAAATGCAACACCTATATCTTTATTTTCAGCATGAATATCATAGCCATACATATCTGCAATCTTAGATACAATGGATAAACCTAAACCAAATTGACCCTTTACTCCTTTTACATAAGGGTTAAAAAGATCTTCTTTCTTATCTTCATCTATAGGATCACCATCATTATAGATAATAAGTGTATCTTCTTTTAAAGTAATCTTAATAACAGATTTCATATAACGTGATGCATTATCAATAATGTTTTCTATCGCAACACGCCAATGTTCTTCATTACCAATAAAAGCCACATCATCTAAATCTGTTTCTATATGGATATGCTGCATTGCTTCCATCTGCATGACGATATGTTCAATTAAGTCTTTGATAGGGAAAGGTTTTAATTCACTTTCTTCAGCACTTAAGTAATCTAATCTATTTAAATAGAGTAAGGATTTTACTTTATGTTCTAAACGATCTGCATTTTCTAGGATAATATCCATAGAACTGTCCTTATCACCATATGGGTAGATATCATCCTTGACACTCTGTCCATATGTCTTAATAAGTGCAATAGGTGTTTTTAAGTCATGAGAAATATTATGAATCATTTCTTCTTTGACTTTTTCCTGCTTCATGAGTTCATCCTTCATTGTGACAATCGCATTTCCTACAACACCTATTTCATCTTGTCGATCCATGACTAGAGTCGCTTCTTCACGATTCGCAATAGAATCTACATAAGTCTTAATCTTCTTTAAAGGACGAATAAGAGAAATAACCCATAAGACGAGTACTAATGCGAAAATAGTGAGTACTGCATAAAGAATATAAATAATACGATTACGAATATCTGTGATCAGCTTATCTGAATAAGAATTAGACATAATAGAAATCAAATACTCATTATCCACCTTCATAATACGATAATAATAAGTTTCTCTTGCATAAGTTCCTTTACTTTCTATAGTATTATGTCTTCTACTATTCACAATCTTCTCTAAATCGCGTCCAAATAAATAGTTATATAGTAATGTCAATGTAGTGGCATCTCCATGAAGATTACTAAATGTAAAAGCATTTTCTGTAGGATCATAAACAATTGTATAGATTGCCTTCTCTTTGTTGTTAGAAGGCATAAAGTCATATTCTACAGAATCTCTTTGTGATGTCTCTAGCTTTTCATACATCTGATCATCAATAATATCATGCACATTAGAATCTACAATAGGCATTACAACAGCCACTAACATGATAGCTAAACCAAGTATTACTACAAGAAGCTGTTTTAATAAAGAAAAAGATTTAAACATTAGTCTAGTCTATAGCCAAAACCATAGATTGTCTTAATATTGATATTTGGCATCTTCTTTCTTAAACGTCTTAAAGTATCATCTACAACACGGTCACTACCAAAATAGTTTTCATCCCAGACACGTGTTAAGACCTGTTCACGAGAAATCGCAATACCTTTATTTTTCATAAAATAAAGAAGCAATTCATATTCTTTAGTAGTCAGATCTATTTCATGGTCATTTTCTAATACTTTACGTTTAGATTCATCCACCATATAACCATCAATATCAATCATTTCAGTATCTTTATAGACACGCTTTAAAACGTTATGAATACGAAGAATCACTTCCTTCATATTAAATGGTTTTGTGATATATTCATCACAGCCCTTTTCTAAACCAATAATTCGGTCAAAGTCCTGGTCTCTTGCAGACATAAAGACAATAGGCATATCAGGACGCTTTGATTTAATAGCTGTCAACAAATCAAATCCACTATTCTTATCAAGCATAATATCTACTAACCATAAATGTACATCATCATCACAATGCATTAAAGCTTCATCATAAGTATAGAAAGAAGTACATTCATATCCTTCTTTTTCTAAATATGTTCTTACTATATCATTCAAGTGTTTCTCATCATCAATAATATTAATTTTGTATTTCAAGAGACTCACCTCCCATATTTCATTATAAAGTGAAAATATTGCCACGAAAGTGGCAATATTTTGTTAGATTATGTGATTATTTAACGGCATAGCCTTTTTCTTTAATAAGATTTACTACCTTAAGTACATTCTCATGACAAATTTCATCTGTCTGTGCTTCAACCATGACACGAATTAATGGTTCTGTACCAGATTCTCTTACTAAAATACGACCATCATCACCTAATGTTTCTGTCACTTCTTCAATTGCTTTCTTAATATCTTCATCATTTAATACTGTAGCTTTATCACTTACACGTACATTGATTAATAACTGTGGATAAATAGTTACTGGTTCAGTTAACTGAGCTAATGTCTTTTTATTTTCAATACATGTTTCAAGAATCTTTAATGATGTTAAGATACCATCACCAGTTGTTGCATGTTTAGAGAAGATAATATGACCAGACTGTTCTCCACCAATAACGTTACCATTAGTCACCATGTTTTCATATATATACTTATCACCAACAGCAGTCTTTGCATAACCAATACCAATCTTATCTAAAGCCTTATAAAGACCAATATTACTCATGATTGTAGTAACGATTGTGTTATTCGCTAATTCATTGTTTTTCTTTAATTCCTGACCACATACATAAAGAATTAAGTCACCATCTACAACTCTACCAAATTCATCTACAGCTAAACATCTATCAGCATCACCATCAAATGCGAAACCAATATCTAAACCTTTTTCACGTACAAAGTTCTGTAATGCTTCCATATGTGTAGAACCACAATCAGTATTGATGTTTACTCCATCTGGATGATCATTGATAACATATGTTTCAGCTCCTAATGCATCAAATACTGCTTTTGCGATATTAGATGAAGCACCATTCGCACAATCTAAACCAACACGAACATTTCTAAATGCACGTTTAGGAATACTCATTAAGTAACCAATATATCTATTTCTACCCATAGAATAATCTAATGCGCGACCAATTTCATCCTTAGTTGCATATGGTAGTTCATCAGTTAAACCATCAATATACATTTCAATCTGCTTTTCTACTTCAGCATCAAACTTCTGACCCTTATCATTGATTAACTTAATACCGTTATCATAATAAGGGTTGTGTGATGCAGAAATCATAATACCACAATCAAATCCATCAGTTCTTACAATGTAAGATACTGAAGGAGTTGTAGTGACATGAAGAAGATATGCATCTGCACCACTTGCAGTTAAACCTGCAACTAATGCATATTCAAACATATAGCTTGAACGTCTTGTATCCTTACCAATAACGATTTTTGCTTTATGGTTACGGTTATAATACCAACCTAAATAACGACCTACTTTAAAAGCATGTTCTACTGTTAAAGTCTTATTTGCTTCTCCTCTAAAACCATCTGTTCCGAAATATTTACCCATTTTTTTGTCCTCTCTATTTCTTTTCAATAAACATAGTCACATCTACAGTTGTCTGTGACATCTTATTTATCTTGTCATTCCCCTGTAACGCAATACCAGATAATGTTGTTGATCCTGATAAATTAGAAACATCTACCTGACAAGTAATATAGTTAATATCACTAATATCAGTACGCTTACCATAAATAGTTACAGTAGAGCTAGATAATTTATAATTTGTCATTTGATAGCCATCCTGCAATTGGCCAACAAATTCTGGTTTAACTGGCACTTCCTTAGAATAAGAATCTACATGACAGCTAACATTCACCTTTTCTGGTGCGATTGTACATTGTACTTCATTGCCATCGGCATCATATGCTTTAATTTCACATGCCTGCTGGAATGCTTTTGTCTTATCTTCTACATCAATAAGCGCCTGGACCTTATCAATCTTATCTAGATTATTTTGTGTCGCTGTTATTGTAACACGTTTTGTAGATATTGTATCAACTGAAACGCTATATTTTTCATTTAATTTATCTTGATTAATAAACTTATATCCTAAGTCAAACTTAGCATCTACTTTAGGTAGAATCTTAATAGTCACTGTCTCAGGAATCAACATAACAGTCAGATCACTATCAAAATTTCTTGTTTTTAAAGTCACATGATGTGTTCCTTCATTATATTCAGATAAATCACAATAAACCTCATAATTACTAGTCAATTTAGTTGTATAGATATCCATAGAAGGACCAATTAATCCTATTTCTACTGTTGCAGGAAGTCCTGATACCTCATAACCTTCCTTTAAACCTTCTACCTGTACTGGCACTTTCTTTAGAGTTGCCCCTGCAGTAGTAGAATTCATGACATCTCCACCAGAGAATGAAACAAATAAAAATATTGCAAGCACAAACGAAAGAATACGTACAGAATGCTTATTGGCAAGAAGCTTATCTAATAGCTTATTAAAGTAGTTATAACCTGAAGAAAACTTTTCTACTGTTTTAGTATAAGTCTGTTCTCTTTCTTCTTTTTTAGCTTCTGTCTTCTCTTTATCAGACTTTTCTTCTTTCATAAACTGTAAGAAAAAATCCGTAGTAGAATCCGTCTGTTTCTTTTTCTTAGGATCACTCATGGTCTTCACCACCTTCATCATACCAGTTCAACTCTGCAATTAATTTAGAACGTAACTCATTTAAGTTAATTCTTGTAAGTTCGCCATTAGCTGCAAAGCTAACATTTCCTGTCTCTTCAGATACAACCACTGTCAAAGAATCAGTGATTTCACTAATACCAATGGCCGCTCTATGTCTTGCTCCATACTGTGAAGGAATTTCCTTATTAGTAGGAGGATAGAAACAGGCAGAAGCCACAATCATATCATTCTTAATAATAGTAGCCCCATCATGAAGAGGTGTGCCTTCATAGAAGATTGTAGTAAGAAGTTCTGCTTTAATAGAAGCAGACACTTTAACACCTGTATTAATGAAGTCCTGTAAAGACTGACGACGCTCAAATGTAATTAATGCGCCTGTTTTATCCTTAGACATAGTTGTAATAGATTCAACAAGTTCATCCATAGCACGTTCTCTTTCATCATCAGATAAACGATGCTGTACTTCATTTTTAGTTTGTCCCATCTTCTCTAATAAAACACGTATTTCTGGTTGGAAAATGACTACAATAGCCAATACTCCCCATGTAATGACTGCATCTACAATAGTACCAAGAGTCACAAGTCCTAGAACACTCGTAATGGCCTTAACAAGAAGAACTACAATAACTCCTTTAAATAACTGCATAGTACGCATGTTTGTCTTAAACATCATGATACCATAATACAATAAAACCCATACTGCCAATAAATCAATAGCTGATTTTACAAACTTCCAAATCATTGGTAATTCCGACGTAATAATATTAATCATAACATCAACCTCACTTACAAATATTATAACAGTTTTGTAAATCAATGAAAACAAACATTGATGTGTTACACTTATACTAATTTGTAAAGTAAGCCTTTTCAAAATAAGAAAAAGGGTGTAAAATACGTGACTAGGAGGCAGATTATGAATAACAAGATTATTATTGAAACTTCAGCTAGACATATTCATTTAAGTCAGGCTGATTTAGAAACTTTATTTGGTAAAGGTTATGAATTAACTAAGAAGAAGGATCTTTCTCAGCCAGGTCAGTTTGCATGTGTTGAAAAGGTAAAGGTAGTAGGACCTAGAGGAGAAAAAGCTATGTCTGTTCTTGGACCTGTAAGAGATTATACTCAGATTGAATTAGCTCTTACTGATGCAAGATCATTAGGTCTAGAAGCACCTGTAAGAGGTTCTGGTGACCTTGCTGGTAGTGGTGCTTGTAAACTAGTTGGTCCTAAGGGTGAAGTTGAATTAACTGAAGGCGTTATTGCTGCAAAACGTCATATCCACTTCTCTCCAGAAGATGCAGAAGCTATGGGTATTAAGGATCGTCAGATTGTTAAAGTAGAAGTTGAAACAAATGGTCGTTCATTAGTATTTGGTGATGTTATGTGCCGTGTTAAAGATACTTATGCTACATTCATGCATATTGATACTGATGAATCAAATGCTGCTGGTGGACCTAAAGAAGGTACAATTATTGTAGACTAATATTAAAGGAGAAGCGTACTTCGCTTCTCCTTTTTACTTGCATGCATAGTTATCAATTCTTTTAATCTTTTGTGAGAATAATTCTATTTCATGATTATCGAAATTCTCAAAGATATTCACATGATGTTCTTTAGGAATAACAGGTCTATTCTTATTCATCACTGCAAGAACCATCTTTTCCTGAATATTTAAATCAGGATAATAAATAGCCCCACCTAGTCCTGCCATTGTTGTTACATTCTTTAAAATAGAATAATCAAATTCTTTTGTAATATAGCTCATGAATTCAGTATGGAATAAAGCTGTAATATAAATAGAATAATGCTTTTTAATCAGTAGTCCCTGATTCTTTTTAATAAAATCCACCATTTTTGGATCAAGTGCACCATAATAAACAGGAACGCCTAATACAATCGTATCTGTCTTTTCTAAGACAGCCATATCTAATTCATCCAGGTTCATTAATGTACATGTATGATCAAGATATGTATTAATGACACGTGCTATTTTGGCTGTTGCGCCATGTTTTGATGTATAGAGTATTGTAATCATCATCACCACTCCCCTTTACATAATTCTAAACTAAAAAAAACAAATAAAAAAGTGCCGAAGCACTTTTTTAATATTATTTATTTACTGCATCTTTAAGTGTAGAACTTGCTTTAAAAGCTGGTACCTTGCTTGCAGCGATTTCGATTGTTTCACGAGTTCTAGGATTAATACCAGTTCTCGCTTTTCTTTCTCTGACTTCAAAAGTTCCAAGCCCTTTTAAAGCAACCTTATCACCTTCAACAAGTGCTTCTGATACTGCATTCACTAACGCATTGATTGCACGTTCTGCATCTGCTTTAGTTAATGAAGCGCCTTCTGCAACCTTTTCTACTAATTCATTTTTCTTCATGAATAGATACTTCCTTTCTTTTTGGCTTGTTCCATTATACCATCTTAAAACTGTCACGTATACACTTATAACAAATATTGATTATAGAGTAAACCATAACGCAAATAGACAATATTAAAGAATGAAACTGTATCAATAAAGCCAGAAATAGAAGACTGTGTATAATCACTTTCTTCACCATTAAGATGATAGTAGTAGTCTACTTCAGGATTTGTATAATCCTCATTCATAGTCACAATCAAAATACGTGCCTTCTGTTTCTTAATACGTGTAATAAGTGAATCAATCAATTCTTTTCTAGCACGTACTGTTACAATAATAACCAAATCATTTTCTTCAATGAGATCAAGTCTCTGTACTTCATCTCCTCTATTCGCAAAAGCATAGAGGAATTTTTCAAGTTTCAACATCTTTAACTGGAAATCCTGACAGGCAATACGTGAGAACTGATAACCAATCATAAATACCTGAGGAGCATCATGAATAAGTTCACAAATATGATCAATATCTTTAATATCTAGTTGTGCCTGTCCTAATTCTAATGATTTCTTTGTATCATCATATACCTTATTGACAAGATATTGAGGATCATTCTTAATCTTAAAATCATCATCCATAGAGAAATGAATTTCATCGTGAGCAATCTCTAACGCAATTGCCATTTCTTTCTTAAATGTCGCAAAGTTACGACAATTTAAGTCTTTACAAAATCTTGAGATTGTTGCAGGAGATGTGAAACATAGTTCTGCAAGATCGTTAATTGAAATACTAGGAATCTGTTCAAGATGTGTAAGTATTGTTTTCGCAATACTGTAATACATATCCTGTCCAGATGAAAAGTTTACATATGTCATAAGAAGATATAGAATATCTGTCTCGTTATAATCTCTAAATGGTTGATCCATAATTACTCCTTTCCTTTCAAATAGTCCTGACGGCCTATTTCATAAAGATCATGTCCTTCACTATCAATGACTACAGTGAGTGGAAGATCTTCTACCACTAAACGACGTACTGCTTCAGGACCAAGATCTTCATAAGCAATGATTTCACATGATTTGATACAAGAGGCAATAATGGCGCCTGCACCACCAATCGCACCAAAATAAACGCCTTTGTATTGTTTCATTGCTTCTTTTACATCATTATTTCTTCTACCTTTACCAATCATTCCTCTTAATCCCTTTGATAACATTGTAGGGGAATAAGCATCCATACGATAAGAGGTTGTAGGTCCACAGCTGCCAATAATATGACCTGGCTTCGTAGGTGTTGGACCCACAAAGTAAATGACTTGATCATAAGGATCAAATGGTAATGGTTCATTATTTTTTATTGCTTCTACAAAACGTTTATGAGCTGCATCACGCCCTGTATAAATCGTACCACTTAATAATACCTGATCACCAACACGAAGTGATTCAACCTTTTCAATAGTAAGAGGCGTTTCTAATTTAATCATAATGTAACCTCCTGATGACGTGATACATGACAGCATATAGCTACTGCGCAAGGTAAGCCAGCAATATGTGTTGGACATGTTTCTACATGTAAGGCAAGTGCTGTTGTCTTACCACCAAAACCTGCTGGTCCAATACCCGTTGCATTCACCTTTTCCAACATTTCTTCTTCTAATGCACGATAACGAGGATCTGGATGATGTTCTTCAATCTTCTTAATCATTGCCTTTTTCGCAAGATAAGTAACATGATCAAATGTACCACCTATACCTACACCAATGACTATAGGAGGACATGGGTTAGGACCTGCATCTTCCACAACCTTTAAAATAAAGTCCTTAACGCCTTCAATCCCATCACTTGGTTTAAGCATTTTAACCTGACACATATTTTCACTACCAAATCCTTTAGGTGCTACCGTAATCTTTAACTGATCTCCAGGAACGATATCATAATGAATAATTGCTGGTGTATTATCTTTTGTATTAATACGGTCAAAGACAGGATCATCGACAACACTCTTTCTTAAGTATCCTTCAGTATACCCCTGTCTGACACCTTCATTAATAGCTTCTGTAAGGTTGCCATCCACATAGACTTCCTGACCTATTTCCACAAAAATACAGGCCATTCCTGTATCCTGGCAAATTGGTTCCTGATTACTCGCTGCAATGTCCGCATTTTCCTTTAATATTTCTAATGTGTGTTTGGAAACAGGAGAATCTTCTGTAGAGATGGCTTCTAATAAACGGTTATAAACATCTGTAGGAAGATGACAAGCACCTTTAATACATAACTCTTTAATTGTTTCTGTAATTGTTTCTGATTTAATTATTCTCATATGATCACCTATACCAATTTCTTCTTCATCGACTTGAGATCTGGACAAAACAAACTATAGTAACGTAAGCTCATAAGCTGTACTGCAGTTAATAATGCATGCTTGGTTGTCTTGTTTTTAAGTGAACCACCGACTAATACCTTATATTCCACAGGAATACCTAGACTATCTTCATGAGTAGAAGTAATCCATACAATATGACATTGAGATTTATGTAGATACTGTAAGACTTTATGTCCCACATGCTCAAAATTACCATTTAATGAAATCACAATTGCGACAGAATCCTTAGTCATCTGTTTTGCACATTCTAATTGTCTTTCTGAATCCATATATGCAATCGTAAACTTCTCTAACATTAACAAGTCTGTCTGTAATAGAATAGCGGCACTTGTAGAAAACTGAGTACCAAAGAAAGCGACTTCTTCATGATCATGAATTAAATGAAGTACTTCATCCAATATTTTCCAATCAAGGATTTTTGAAATTTCTGCTGTAGATTCAATAATCTGCTGAGCAAATTCTTCTGTTGCTTTTTCTGGTGAATGTGCCATACACTCTAAATCAATATTAATTAAATTATTGAATTTCTTATTATTAGAATGAAAACTATTGCATTCTTGTTTTAAATGTGCAAAGTTTTCATATCCTAAAGCACGACAGAAACGTGAAATGGTTGCTGGAGACACAAAACATTCTTCTGCAAGTTCACTAATACGCATATCGGGAATACGATAAAAATTATTAGCCATAAATAAAGCTATAAAATAGTTTGTATCTGTTTCACTAGCTGTATCTAGATAGATCATCAGGCGATAAAATAAATTTTTCATATTTTCTCTCCTTCACGTTATTTATCTATATTATTATATAATACTTTTCAAATTAAAAAAAGAATGACATATGCACTATTTAGTATAAATATGAACTGTATTCATATTAGGTTCACAATTCTCCGTTATATTCTTATATGTAGTTCACGGATACTCCCAAGTGACTACATAACTTCTCCCCCAAAAAGTTATTAAAAGGAAAATGACAGGCTTCCCCATCATATACGGCCTGTCATTTTTTCTATTTCAAGACTTCTCTATAAACACGTAATACGTTTTTATAAAAGACTTTTTCTATTTCTTCAGTTGTAAGTCCTGCGTCTCTCAGTGCCTGTTCTAATTGAGGCAAGTAAGACGCATTTTTCATTTCTAAATTTTGTGAAATACCATCAAAATCAGAACCTAAACCAATACAATCAATACCAGCTAGATCTTTAATATAAAGAATATGCTTCACCATATCTTCAATACGTGATTTTTCTGCATTCTCACCTAAGAATCCTGCGGCATAATTAAGCCCCATCACACCACCACGATGAGCAAGTTTCAAAATCATATCATCACTCATATTGCGGGCATGTGGACATACAGCACGTGCATTAGAATGAGATGCCACAAAAGGTTTCTTGACGATATCTAATACATCATAGAAACACTTATCTGACATATGAGAGATATCAATAATCATTCCTAGATCTTCCATTTCTTTAATATAGGCTTTTCCTGCATCAGTGAGTCCATGTTCATTATCACATGTATGATAGCCATGTGTATCATCATTCATATCAAAGTTAGGATATGTGAGTCCATTGATATGATTCCAGCTTAATGCGACCATACGTACACCTAAACGATAATAGTTTCTTAAATAAGAAAGGTCTTCATGAATCACAGCACCTTCTTCAATAGTAAGAAGCGCACTCATGACACCATTATGTGAATTGTCCATAATTTCATCATAAGTAGTGACAGGCTGAATCTTATCCTTATTCTTTCTCATTTCCTGATAGAAATAATCAATACATTTCATAACATGATCCACTGGATCTGCTGTTTCTTTTAATTCAGTAAAGATGGCAAAGTTCTGTAGAAGATAATCTCCTTCTTCCATCTTTTTTATATCAATATTTAAGTTATTTTCACTTAATGAGAGGTGATTCTTTTCCATCTCATAAAGTGTATCACAATGCATATCTACTACTTTCATTACTCTACCTCAAAAGGAATATCTAAAGTCTTATAGGCTTCTGTTTTATCCTGTGTTTCCTTAAGCCATGCAATGGCTTTTTTTAATTCTTCAGGGTCTTCTTCTACAATTCCCCCTACTGATACTTGCACAATATCATAAATAGACTGCCATAAATCATCAAAACTATGTGAATCCTGATCAGCCATTTCACTATCTACATATACATCTAAATCTCTACCTGTTTCATATGCTTCTTTTAATGTCATTTTTCTTTACTCCTTTATATAATCAAAATGAATACAAGCTTTATAAATACCATCATCATCAATATCTGCAGTTACATAATCTGCTTCCGCTTTAGTCATTGCATCACCATTACCCATACAAATTGACAAGGAGGCATGCTTCATCATTTCTATATCATTCTGTGAATCACCAAAACATACATAATGATCACTACCTAATACCTTTCCTAATTCCATAATACCTGTTGCTTTAGATACACCTGCAATGGCGACATCCGCAAAACAGGATAAGCCAGGTAATACTGAAATACCTTCTAAATCAAGAAATGGTTTATAGTCCCACCCTTTAGGACCATAGATAATCATCATATCTACAAGATCAGTCCCGTTATACTTTTCAACCGGTCCTATCTGGTTCCCAAAATAACGCTGTGTCTCTAAGACATACTCATCTGGTTCTTTTGTAATAATGCGATGTTCTTTCTTTAATGTCACTGCAAGATTGAGTTCATTTGCTTTTTCAATCGTACGAATAACATCCTCATTCTTAAAATGATGGGCATTGATTACATTGCCTTTCCCATCTGTAATCAACTGACCGTTATTAAACACAAAGCCATCCCAGTCCGCAATATCCTGTATACCAGTACGTAAGAAAGAGTCTCTTCCTCTTCCTGTTGAAACAACGATCGGATATCCTGCTTCTTTTAACTTCTTAAGTGCAAGAATCGTTGAATCATATACTATATGTTCATCAGTCGTACCTCTAATAGTACCATCCACATCAAAACACATCATTGGTTTCATACCATCAACTCCTTACGCCTATTATACATAAAAAAGAAAAAGAATGCATCATGCATTCTTTATCCGATAATACCTAATTCTTTCATTTTTTCATGTACTGCTTTAATACCTGTTTCTTCATCTTCTCCATCGGCAGTAATCACAATCTTTGCCTTTGTTGGAATGCCTAATGAAAGAACGCCCATCATCGATTTAAGATTCACAGTTTTACCTGAATAAGTTAAGGTAAAATCACTGTCAAATGTCTTTGCGACTTCGATAAGATCCGTTGCAGGTGTCGCATATAAACCTACTGGATCTGTTACGATACATGCTAAAGTTTTTGCCATAAATTGTAACCCCTTTCATAACTATATTATACCACAATAAAAGGGGTATTAAATAAATAAACACAAAATTAAACAAAAAAAACGAACAAATGAATGTTCGTTGTTTACAGATGGCAGGGGCTACAGGAATCGAACCCGTATCAACGGTTTTGGAGACCGATGTTCTACCATTGGACCAAGCCCCTAAGTTAGACTGCTTGTTTATATTACCATACCAATTTCTAAAAAGCAATAGTAAAATACATAAGAAAATGATATTATTGTATGAGTGAGGTGAGTCTATGTTTTTTAAACGCAAAGAAGCAGTAAAAACAATCGAATTTAATCATGCTTATGAAGAATTTCAAAATAATATGAATATTATTCTACTATGTGTAGATGATGATTTAAAGTTTGATGTCAGACATCCAGTTGATGCACAATGTTATCCTGCTAGATTAATTGATCAGCATGCTAAAAGGGATCTTGATCCTACCGCAACATATTATGTTTATGCACTTGCAGCTGGTACAGCACATGAAGGAGCAAGAAAATTAGTCAAAGCTGGATTTAAGGTCTTTGATTTAGGATCTTTAGTAGATTTCAAAGGACCTGAAGAAGGTAATTCTGTCAAACAGAAAAGACATAAACATTAAAGAAGGACTATAAAATTCATAGTCCTTCTTTTTCATATTATTTTAAATCTTCACCATTTGTTTTGATGACTTTCTGATACCAGTAGAATGATTCTTTTCTACGTCTAGAGAAGTCACCTGTTCCATCATCATATCTTTCTACAAAGATGAAACCATAACGTTTAGCCATTTCACCAGTAGAAGCTGATACTAAGTCAATACATCCCCAAGGAGTATAACCTCTTAAATCAACACCATCTAATACTGCTTCATGCATCTGTTCAATATGGCTTCTTAAATAATCGATACGATAATCATCACGTACTTTACCATCTTCATCAATCTTGTCATATGCACCTAAGCCGTTTTCTACAACAAAGATAGGTTTCTGATAACGATCCCAGATTTCATTTAATGAATATCTTAAACCAATTGGGTCAATCTGCCAGCCCCAATCACTTGCCTTAAGATATAGGTTTGGTACACCACCTAGGATATTACCTGAACCTGCTTCTTTACTCTTATCTGCTGTCTGACAATTAGACATATAATAAGAACATGTATAGAAATCAACTGGACCAGCCTTTAAGATATCTTCATCGCCTTCTTCCATAACGACGTTGATATTATTTTCTTTAAAGTATCTCTTAATATAGTTTGGATAAGCACCACGGCACTGTACATCTGAACAGAACCAGTTCATCAAATGATTCTTTTCCTGGTTCACAATCTGATCATGAGGATCACATGTTAAACCATAGCTAGTTGCCATAATCTGCATACAACCTACCTGATAATTAGGATCAATTTCATGAGCCATTTTGACTGCAAGTGCACTTGCCACAAACTGATGATGTAAGCCCTGGAAACGATTCTGAGGATTATCTACCTGTTCCATGAAATTCATTGTCTTGATTTCATTTAAAATACCCTGTGATAAGAAACCACCCATTGGGGTAGTCGCTGAGTTGATTTCATTAAAAGTCAACCAGTATTTTACTTTACCTTTATATCTAGTAAAAATTGCTTTACAGAAGTTTAAGTAACAGTCAATCATACGACGATCTACCCAGGCATTCCATTTCTTAGTTAAGTTAAATGGTACTTCATAATGTGAAATAGTAATTAATGGTTCAATATTGTATTTACGACATTCATCAATTAATTCTTCATAGAACTTTAAACCTGCTTCATTTGGTGTTTCTTCATCACCATTAGGGAAAATTCTAGTCCAAGCAATTGAGAAACGATACATCTTGAATCCCATTTCTGCGAATAATGCGATATCTTCTTTAAAACGATGATAATGATCAATCGCATCATGCGAAGGATAGAAAGTACCTTCTTCTAATACTGGTGTAATACGTTTACTTACTGTTGCACTTCCTCCAGTACATACATCAGGACAGGAAATACCTTTTCCACCTTCCTGCCATCCTCCTTCTAGCTGGTTGGCTGCAGTTGCGCCACCCCAATAAAAGTCTTCTCTAAAACTCATGATTATGTCCTCCTTGTTTTCAAGAGTATACTATCAAACATTGAAAGATTATGCTTATTATTTTCAAAATTTGAATTTTGTATTGCACGGTGTTATACACTGTTATATACTGTTTATAGGAGGAAGAGATATGCATATTATCATTAATCATTCATCAATGATTCCCATATATGAACAAATTGTAGAAGCCATTAAAGAAGCAATACTCTCTAATCAGTTATCTCCTAATGAAGCACTCCCTTCAGTACGTGCTTTATCTAAAGAATTAAAAATCAGTGCTTTAACTGTGAAGAAAGCCTATGATTTCTTGGAAAAAGAAGGCTATACAACAACTGTTCATGGAAAAGGAAGCTATGTGTTAGAGGTTTCTCAAAATGAAGTAAAAGAAAATTGTTTAAAAGAAACAGAAGAACTATTATCTCGTGCTATAGAAAAAGGGAAATGTTCTGGCATTACTTATCAGGAAATGCAGGACATGTTATCTCTTATTATGGAGGATATTTATGATTCACATTAATCATTTAAAAAAGAGTTATGACTCATTTACTCTTGATTGTAGTTTAGATATTCCTAAAGGTGTGATTACTGGAATTATAGGAATGAATGGTGCTGGTAAGACCACATTATTCAAGAGTATTCTTGGTATTAATCCTATTGATGAAGGTAACATACAGATACCTAGTAAACAGGATATTGGTGTCGTATTAAGTGAAGCAGGATTCAGTGAATTCTTTACTGTATCCGATATAATCAATATTCTTAAATGTACTTATGAACGTTTTGATGAAGATTTGTTTCGATCTTATTGTCAGCGTTTTGATATCTCTTTAGATAAGAAAACACGTACATTCTCTACAGGCATGAAAGCAAAACTGAATATCATTATTGCCTTAACACATCATGCAAAATTGCTGATCTTAGATGAACCAACTGCAGGACTTGATGTTCTTACTAGAGATGAAATACTTGATATACTAAGAGATTATATGGAACAGGAAGATTGTACTATTCTTATTTCTTCTCATATATCGAGTGATTTAGAATCATTATGTGATGATCTTTATGTAATTGATCATGGGCAGATCATCATGCATGAAGAAATGGATACACTTCTGTCTCAATATGGTGTGTTAAAGGTATCTAAAGAAGATTACGATAACTTAGATAAAGATTATCTGCTGAAAGTAATGAAAGAACCATTTGGTTATTCATGTCTGACTAATGTTAGACAGTTCTATAGTGAAAACTATCCTACTATTGTGATTGAACAGAATCATATTGATACTATGATTCCTGTTCTATTGAAAGGTGAACGCTTATGAAAGGACTACTCAAAAAAGACTTATTATTACTCAAGTCTCAAATAAAGTATATTGTAACGATTGTTGTGATCTGTTTAATTATGGCTTATGCAAATTCTGGATTTGCGTATATTTCTAGTTATCTTACATTTATGGGAACAGGACTTGTCTTCAATTCATTTTCTTATGATATGTATCACAATGAGATGACTTATCTCTTTGCCCTACCTTTCAGCAAGAAAGAATACTGTTTAGAGAAATATATCTATGCACTCACTGTCACATTCATATCATGGATCATTGCATTCCTTATAAGTTCCGCAACTCATATTAACTTAGAAACAACAATTGTCCAGCTTGCCATGCTCTTTTCTGCTTTCATATATATTTCTATCACGATTCCTGTAATGATGAAATATGGTCGTGAAAAGGCAACTATTATTGTCTTAATGTTGATGCTTGTTTTATTTCTTGCAGTCGCAAGTGGTGCCACATCAGTTGGCATGTTGATGAGTCAAATTTCAGCATTCCTACTCATTGGAATATATGCCTTCATTGCACTCATTGTCTTAATCATCTCATATAGAAGTACAATCTCTATTCTTAACGATAAAGAATTATAATAAAAAACCGCTACATCTTGTAGCGGTTCTGTTTGTTTATATATTGTCCAATCATGACTCCAAGTAATGATGGAAGTACACCATATAATACTATTTCTGAACTTGGTGCAAGAATCTTTTCTATATCAGTTAATGATACATGAATGAAGCTAAGATAACAGCCAAGTAGCTCCATCATACCAAAGAATAATGTAAGTAAGTAAATAGCACGATGGTCTGACTGACCATAGAGTACTGATATAATAAAAGCGGATGCAGGCAATACTAAATATAAAATAAACAATGACACTTCAATAATCTGTCCTGGATGTGTTTTTGACCAGGCAAATAATATATACAAAGACCAAATCACCATATAAATGAGAAATGGAATCCCCTTCTTTAACTTCTTCATATTAACCACTCCCTAATATTATTATATTACAAAATATATGTAATAGTTATGAATTTGATACTTGATCACTAGGAAGAGCTAATAAGAAGATTGTCACAAGAATCATCGCAAAACCAATGAGATCAATACCCTTAAACGGTGTAGATAACCATACAAAGGCAAATAATGTAGCTGAAACAGGTTCAATACTTGCAATCATACTTGCTTTGACTGGTCCAATATCTACAACTCCCTGTAAATACAATGTAAAGGCAACTGCTGTGCCAATGACTATAATACCGATTGTCGCAAGTACTCCAGCTAAGTCTAATGTAGGTGCAAAAGTCCATGTCTTGCCTGCACATAATAGCACAATACCACCAAAAAACATTCCTATACCTGTGACTGGAACGCTGCCATAGACTGCCATCAAACGCTTAGGATAGATAGAATAAGCAGCAGCTGTAAAACCACAGAATATTCCCCAGAATAATCCTGTTGGAGTAAGTGCTAAGCCATTTAAACGACCATGTGTTGCAATCACAAAGGCACCACCTAAGGCTAAGACAATACATAATGCTTCAATATTATTTGGTAATCTCTTTGATGTAAGACAAACAAATATCATGATATAAATTGGTGAAAGATACTGCAATACTGTAGCCGTTCCCGCATTAGATGTATTAATAGCCTGTAAATAAGTAAACTGACACAACATTAAGACAAAACCAAAACCAAATGTTTTAAGTAAGTCTTTCTTTTGACCTACTAAACGTTTCATCGCTTCTTTTTGTGTTAATGCACCAAATAGTGTAATCAATAATCCCGCAAAACACATACGCATAGATGTGAGCCACATAGGATTGGCGTGATAATGAGTAAATAAGAACTGTCCGCTTGCACCTGAAAATCCCCAGCATGTCCCACCAATTAAAGTGAGAAGTACTCCTCTTTTTAAATGTTCCATAATGTTTCCCCCAAAAATATGTTAATACATCATAACACAAACGAATTAAAAGAGAAGAAAAAAAGGCAGATTTCTCTGCCTTACTTATTGAACTTGAATGTTTTAATACCAGGATAAACTGCACTATCACCTAAAGCTTCTTCAATACGAAGTAACTGATTGTATTTAGCCACTCTTTCAGTTCTACTTGGTGCACCAGTCTTGATCTGACCTGCATTGAGTGCAACAGCTAAATCCGCAATAGTTGTGTCTTCAGTTTCACCAGAACGATGAGATACAATGGCTGTCATGTTTGCATTATGAGCCATCTTAATAGCTTCTAATGTTTCAGATAGAGTACCAATCTGGTTTAGCTTAATAAGGATAGAATTACCTGCTTTTAATTCAATACCTTTAGATAAACGTTTAGTATTAGTAACAAATAAATCATCACCTACTAGCTGTACTTTGTCTCCTAATTCCTGAGTCATAAGTGTCCAGCCTTCCCAGTCTTCTTCATCTAAACCATCTTCTAATGAATAGATTGGATACTTTTCAACTAGAGACTTCCAATGTGCAATTAACTCTGTAGATGTATAAGTCTTACCTGACTTAGGTAATTTATAGAAGCCTTTCTTATCAGTCTTCCATTCACTTGATGCAGCATCAATCGCAAGTACAAAGTCTTTGCCTGGTTCATAACCTGCTTTCTTAACTGCTTCTAGAATAGTTTCGATTGTTTCTTCATCAGTTGATAAGTCTGGCGCAAATCCACCTTCATCACCTACTGAAGTAGCGAGTCCCTTAGATTTTAATAATGACTGTAATGCATGGAATACTTCAGTCGCCATTCTTAAAGCGTCTTTAAAGCTATCAGCACCTACTGGCATAATCATGAATTCCTGTACATCCACAGTATTTGTGGCATGAGCACCACCATTTAAGATATTCATCATTGGGACAGGAAGCTTATTCGCATTCACACCACCAATGAAACGGTATAAAGAAATACCTTCACTCTTAGCAGCAGCCTGAGCAGCCGCTAAAGAAACAGCTAGAATCGCATTGGCACCAAAGTTAGATTTATCTTCTGTACCATCTGCTTCAATCATTAGTTTATCAACATGATATGTATCTCTTGCATCTGCACCAATGACTGCTTTCGCAATTTCATTATTCACATGTTCGACTGCCTCAGAAACACCTTTACCACCAAACTTCTTAGGATCGTTATCTCTTAATTCTAATGCTTCAAATTCACCTGTAGAAGCACCACTAGGACTTGCAGCACGTCCTACTGTACCATCCGCAAGAGTCACTTCTGCTTCTACTGTAGGATTTCCACGAGAATCAATAATTTCACGTCCATATACTTTCTCAATTAGATATTTATTCATTGTTTACCTCCAAGTTAGACTTCTCTAACTACAGTTAGTCTAGCATAACTACAGTTGTTAAACAAGTAAAATGACCAAGAAAAATTAATTTAATATATTTATTGCATTTACCCTATATATATGATAATATCTAGTTAGTTACTACTAACTAGTAACTAAAAAAACATATCCTTACAATCCTTAAGAAAAGAGTGGCCACGGCCACTCTTTTTACTTGATATTTAATTGTTGTGAGAGACGATGTGATGCAAGCATCACTCTTGTCATTGGTAGATCATGATTAACTGGAGAATCTACACCAAAGTAGACCTTCATGACCATAACCGCAAAGGCATTGGCATCGATAACATATTCAAGATCATGGGCTTGTTTCATATTTGTATAATCCTGATAATAACGTCTCAATTCTGTAAATAACGCAAATAAGGATTTTTGATTTTCCTTCTTGAAAGCATCGATATCAACATATAAGCATCCTTGCTTTCCTGATATATATTTCACTAAATGATAGTTCTGACCTTCTGGCATTTCATAAACAACATCTACGCGAGGGACATCCTGAAGACTACAGCCAAAAGAGATCAGCTTCTCTAAATAACGTTTCAACATGAGTCTTACCTCCTTCAACATCACACTTGTGATGTTGGTAGTATTTTACACAAAAAATCACAAAAAGCAAGAATATCACTAGTAATATTTAAGTGGTAAAATCAAGAAATCATCATTATATATGCTTTTTTAGTGCCTCCATATAGGCTTCTCCATAACGTGAAAGTATCATATTCTTTTGTGTAATAGTGCCTACTTTCATAATTTCATCCACTAATAAAGGAACAGAAATAATTGTTTCCCCATTCAATTCTTTAGAGATAATACCAGTAGATACTGTATAACCATTTAAACCTATCAACAAGTTAAAGAGTGTCGCACGGTCTCTTACCTTAATGTTTCTCTTTCTATCCAATGTACTTAATACTTCTTCTGAGAAATAGAAAGAATTATATTCTCCCTGTTCAAAAGAAAGATAAGGGTAATCTTCTAAGTCTTTAAGAGTTAATGTCTTCTTATAAGCAAGAGGATGGTGGTAAGAAATAAAGACATGAGGTTTTGCGACAAATAGTTCTTTAAATTCTAAGTTATTCTGTCTGATCATCTTCATGATGACTTCTTCATTCTTAGGGCATGTATAAAGAACACCTATTTCACTTTTCATAGTAGAAACATCTTCAATGATTTCATGTGTTTCTGTTTCTCTTAATGTAAAATCATATTGGTTAACACCAAACTGTCTAATAACATCCACAAAGGCATTAACCGCAAATGAATAATGCTGGCAGGATACACTAAAATGAGGACTTTGATGTTTATCATTCATATAGCGTTCTTCAAGTAAATCAGCTTGATCTAATACCTGTCTAGCATAACTTAAGAATGTTTCTCCTTCTCTAGATACAATAACACCTTTATTGGTGCGTCTAAAGATTGTGATATGCATTTCGCTTTCTAATTCTTTAATCGCATTTGTAAGAGAAGGCTGTGAGATAAATAGTCTTTTAGCCGCCTGAGTAATGCTTCCTGTTTGTGCCACCATGACGACATAACGTAATTGATTGAGTGTCATGACTTTCCTCCTTTTCCTGGGAAATTATTTTGTTTTGAGTGTCAGTTCTGCAATCTTTGTCTGACCATCCTGTAAATAGAGTGGTAATGTACGTGAAGTTGATGTAATAGAATCTTTATCTGTCTTCTTTAAATAACCTTTAATCCCATCTTCACTTTCTGCAAGAATGAGATCAGGAACACTACCTACATAGTCTGATAAATCAGGACCATAAGTCTGCCCTGATTCATTTTTAGGATAACCCTTTTCAATGATTTCCTGGCTATCAGGAATAATCAAATGATCATTAATATAGGCAATCTCAGAGCGAGACATATCATTCGATATATTTTTCTGAAAATAAAGAACACCACATATAGAAATTATAAAAAAGAGGGGAATAACCCAAAGTATTTTATATTTTGACATCCATAACTTCTCCTTCTTGTGTAAATGAGAGAACCCGATCTTTATGACCCTGTTCTTCTATAAATCTTTCAATGACATCATATTTATTCCAACAATGCATTGGGACAATATAACGCGTATGACATACTTTTAAGAAGTCTGTGATTCCTTCATGATAATTATCTTCTAGACGAGGATCCAAAGGAATAAAGGCTACATCTATATCAAAGTCCTTCATCTTTTCTAGTTCTGTATGATAAAGGTTCTTCTGCCAATCAAGCCACTCTTTATCTTCCCCAACCCAATCCCAGTTATTGAGATCTCCAGCATGATAAAGAGTATAACCATCTACTTGTACCATAAACGCAATACCTTCATCATTTGACAAATAAGTACTCACTTCTATATTAGAATCAAAATAAACAATATTATCCTTTAAATAAGAGATAGAATCATCTTCTATTTTCTCTATATCACTAGATAGTAAATAATGAACATCTTTGTATTCATTCTTTAAATCAAAGATCTTCTTAGAATAATGATCACCATGTCTATGACTTGCAAAAACATAAAGTTTCTTACCAACAGGCACTTTTGGAATAGTCCCTGTATAATAATCAAATAACAAGCATGTACGATCTGTTTCTATAAAGAAACTGCTATGAGTTATATAAGTAATTTTCAACATAATACCACCTCTATTTTGGTATTATAGCACCTTTGATTCTCTCTTCCATCTATTTTATAATACATAAAAAGGAGAAAATTATATGACAGCATGTTTATATGTCGGTATGGGTGGTTTTATTGGATCAGTACTACGTTATTTATTCGGTTTGATTCCTTTAAAGACTACACATGGATTTCCATTACTGACTTTATCTATTAATATTCTTGGTGCATTTTTAATAGGTTTTATTAGCACAATAGCTTTAAAGAAGTCTATGAATCCCTACTTAGTTTTATTACTTAAGACAGGATTATGTGGGGGATTTACTACCTTCTCTACATTTGCGTTAGAATCTATTACTTTACATAAGAATGGGAATACAACTCTTGCAATGATTTATATAGTTCTAAGTATAGTACTTGGACTAAGTGCAGTCATTCTAGGTGATTATTGTGCACACTAAAAGGCAGATTTCTCTGCCTTTTTAATTATTTGATTGCTTCTTTTAATGCATGTGCAAGCTGATCTGCACAAGATGTATTTTTCATACCACAGGTATTGCCTTCTAGAATAGCTACGATTTCTTCTGCTTCTTTACCTTCTACAAGTTTACCAATGGCTTTTAAGTTTCCATTACATCCTCTAGTAAATACAACGTTATGAATTGTATGACCTTCTAAGTCAAAATCAATAGCAGTTGCACAAGTTCCTTTAGTCTTATAAGTAAAATGTTCCATAACCATATCCTCCATCTCTTATATTAACAAAGGAAGGAATAATGTGGCAAGACCTAAAAAGAAGAAAAAGCCCATACAGTCTGTCACAGTTGTGACAAATACACCTGATGCAAGTGCTGGATCAATATTTAAACGTTTTAAGATAACTGGTACTAAATAACCTGCAATATTAGCTGCAAGCATATTTAAGATCATAGCCAAACCTGCGACTAAACCAAACCATGGGTTACTAGCAAACCACCAAGCACCAAATGCGACAATAATACCAATCACAATACCTGATAATAAACCAACTGTGATTTCTTTACAGAAAATCTGGAAGGCATTGTCTTTATCTACTTCACCTAAAGATAAACCACGACATAAGATAGTAAGTGACTGTGTCCCTGCATTACCACCCATTCCAGTAACAATGGACATAACTGAAGATAAAGAGACAACCTTGGCGATTGTAGATTCAAAGTTTGCGACAACTGCAGCAGCCATAACAGCTGTAAATAAATTGACAATAAGCCAAGGAATACGGCTCTTTGCAGATTCTAATACTGTAGAATCTACACGTTCTTCACCACTCATACCAGCCATTAAGTTGATATCTTCTGTTGTTTCTTCTTCCATAACATCCATAACATCATCAATTTCAATCACACCAAGCATGCGATACTCTGAATCAACAACTGGCATCATATAGAAGCCATATTTCATAAACTTCTTAGCCACTTCTTCCTGGTCCATATTAACATCTACTGTCTTTACATTGGGATTCACAATATCCATGATTGGTGTATCGAAAGGAGAAGATACAATATCTCTTAATGAAATAACACCTTTTAATACCTTTTCTTTATCTAAAACATATAAGTAATAGGTTGTATCTTCTTCAACCTGTGTTTGTAAGTATTCTAATGTCTTTAGTACTGTATTATTGGCTTTAACAGAGATAAACTCTGTTGTCATAATACCACCAGCAGTGCTTGGATCATATTTCAACAGGCTCTCAATATGTGTCTTATCCTCTATGTCTAATTTAGATAATACATCTGCACGTTCTTCTGGATCATCTAGTTCACCAATCAAATCGGCTAATTCATCATCACTCATCTCATCTAAGATAGCACTCTGACGATCTTTAAGGAATGTTTTAAGGATTTCATACTGTTCATCCTCATCCTCTTCTTCCTCAATAACATCCGCAATAATATCATTTGGGAGTTTAGAAAGAATATTATTTAACTGACTATGATGATCCTGTAATACATCAAGAATATCCGCGGGGTGAATATCATCTATCGCTTCCTGAATCTGTTCTGAAGTCCCATTTATTAAGAGACTAGTAAGATGTTCTTTTGTCATCTTATCCATGTTATTCACCCTCCTTGTATATATAAAAGTCCTTTGCCATTTTATCATTTTTTATGTTAAATCTAAAGTCTTATAAGGTAAAAACTAGTACAAAAAAAGTCATCGTTTAGATGACTGAGTAACTAAATAGACTTGGGGTTTAC